>CAYJOG010000230.1:0-5266 GCA_964371695.1 uncultured bacterium | reverse complement strand
GGGGCGGCGGGGGGGGGGCCCCCCCCGGGGGCGGGTTGGCCCGCGGGGGGCGCCCCCCCCGCCGCCGGGGGCGGCATGGCTTCTACCTTTTTGCGGTGAGCTTCATATTTCTTTTCGGTATCGCCGCTTGAGAGCGTGAGCACGTTGGTGGTGATGGGGCCAAGATCGGCAATGAACTGGAACTGCTCGATCACCCGCTGGGGGTCATCCGCCGCCGCCACCAGCATCCAGAACCGCTCCCGGCCCGTCTCGCCCTGCTTCACAATGGGCAGACAGGCCAGCACCTGCCCCCCCTGCTCCACGTTCACCGCAAACTCGCGGGGGTGAAACCCCCGGCGGATGCAGTCCGGGCCGAGGTCCAGAAACGCTTCCACAATCTGACAGCCGTTGATCTGTTCCTCCAGCACACGGCGGCGCTCATAAGGGGTCAGCAACTCCGCCCCACTGAATCGTGTGGACAGATGGCCGAACACTTCGCCCGCCGCATCAGGGCTTTGCATGCGACTTTTCTGCACCACTTCGGGCAAAAACCGCATCAGGGCCTTGATTTGTGACTGATAGTCCTGGCCGCTCTGCTCCTGGCGGTCCATGGCCTCCAGCACCACCTTGGCGCTGGTGACCAGCGGAAACAGCGCGTCCACCAGTTCCTCGGTGAGCTTCACCACACCGCTGGAGGTAAGTTTCAGCACGCTCACCAGTTCGTGGCAGATTTCCGCCAGGTCGCTCTGCCCCAGCATGACGGCGTATTGGCGCAGGGTGTCCAGCGCCCGCTGGGTTTCGCTCACCAGGCGGCTGGCGTCCACCTGGATACCGAACATCATCAGCACCTGTTCCACCGACACCAGCAGGTTCTCGGCCTCTTCAAAAAACTCTTCGTAGAACATACGGAAGGCCGGTGTGCCAAACCGCGCCCGCTCAAATCCCTCGGCGCTCACCGTGGATACCGGCGCAGGCGCAGCAACCACCGGCGCTGGCTCCGGTTCTGCCTCAAACACGGCATGCTCCGCCGGAGCACCCCCGCCGCCACCCGGCAAAGGCGGCAAAGGCGGGCCGGTGTCTTCTTCATCCCCCGTCTCCACCACCGCCTCAATCAGGCGCTTCACCTTGTCCATGGCGGCAAAGATGAACGCGAACTCTTCTTCGTTCAGCCGGTCATTGCCCGATTTGACCTTTTCAAAGATGTCCTCCACCACGTGGGCGATGTGGCTCATCTGCGTGAAACCGATCAGCGCGCCGCTGCCCTTGAGGGTGTGCAGCTTGCGGCCGATTTCGTTGATGGTGTCGGGGTCATAGTCGCCCCCTTCCAGCTCCATGAACAATTGTTCAGAGCCTTCCACAATCTCCTGGGCCTCCTCAATAAAGAGGCGCACGGTCTTGTCGTTTTTGAAGCCGGACACGCCCCCGTAGTTTACCCGCGCCCGGCAGCCGGAAAAAATGACTGCCTTCACCACCCAAAACCGAGGGCGCTGGCGCTTAGCAGGGTGTTTATAAACACCCTGAAAAATCCACGGATGGATTTTCCGCTTGCTGGGGGTTTTTCAACCCCCCAGCAAAAGCGCGGTTTGGCGCGGGCTTTGCCCAAGCGAAACCGGTTGAAAAAGTCTAGGACGGACTTTTTCAACACACTGTTATACAAGCTTGGGAGAAAGCATGCGCTGGGCCACCAGGCGCTCGGCCATGGCCCCGAAATAGAGGTGTTTCAGGCGAAACCGGGCCACGGGGCGATACATTTTGGCCGCCAGACGCATGAGGCGGCTTTCGGAATATTCCTCGGCCTTGCGGTCCACCATCAGGCTGGTGAGGTACAACGACTGCAAAAAGGCTTCGTCCCACTGTTTTTTCCACACGCGGGTGCAGGTTTCAAAACTCATGTCGGCCCAGTCCTCCAGCGAGGCGGGGGGCTGAAAACCCGCCTGAATGGCCTCGGTATACATTTGTGTGCCCGGATAGGGGGTGTAGTTGTAAAGCGGGCTGGTGCGCACGTTGGGGTTGATCTGGTGCAGGCGAAAGATGAGTTTGACCGTTTCGCGCAGGTCCTCGAGGGTTTCGGCGGGGGCCCCCACAATGAAACTGCAATAGATGATGATGTTATGCCGGGCCAGTCGCTCGACGGTGCGGATGATTTCCTCCACCGTGCCCGGTTTGCGCATGATGTCCCGCAGGCGCTGGCTACCGCTTTCCACCCCCATGGTGATGCGGGTGCAGCCCGACTCGATCATCAGGCGGATGTAGTTGTCATCCATGCGGCGCAGATAACTGATGTCCACCCCCTGCACCTGCCAGGTCAGGCCGTCCCACTGCTTGAACCCCTCCATGATTTCCTGGCCCCGCTTGAGGTGAATGAAAAAATTGTCATCCACGAAATAGATGTTTTCTGCGCCAAACGCCCGGCGGGCGTGCCCCACCCGCCGCAGCACCTCCTGAGCACTCAGAAACCGCCACTTCTGGTTGTTGAACACCACGTTGTAGCAATAGGTGCAGGGGAACGGACACCCCCGGCTGGCCTGCATGAACAACGAGCGCTGGCCCTGATAGAGCGGCAGATAACGCCGCACGTCCACCACGTCATAGGCCGGTTCGGCCATTTCATCCAGCTTGCCCAATGGGCGCTTGGGACCGCGCACCATTTGGCCGCCTGGCAGCTTGAAATGCACACCGGGCAGGTTTTCCAGGCTTTCGCCCCGCTCCAGGCGTCCGGCCAGTTCGTGCAGGGTGAACTCCCCCTCCCCCTCCACCACCATGTCCACCAGCTCATCCCGCAGGGTTTCTTCGGGCAACAGGCTGGCGTGAATGCCCCCCCACACCAGGGGCACGGTGCAACCGCTTTCTTTTAGGTAGCGCGCCACCTTCAACAGTTCCCTCAGCATGGGGCCGGTGAAGCCGGTCATGCCCACCAGCAGGGTGTGGCTGTCCACCAGCCGGTTCAGTTCCGCCTGAAAATCGGGCGTCACCCGCAGGTCCAGCAGGCGAATTTCGTAATCCCGCGCCGCGTGGGAACAGGCGTGCAAGAGCGCCAGCGGCAGCGTGGGAGCGCTTCGCATGTAGTCCATGTAGCCCACAATGGGCTGCACCAGCACGATGTTTTTACGGGTCATTCCGGCGAAGCAACTCTAACGCACCAAACCAGACCTACCAAAAAATGCAGCCTTTCGGGACATCGCTTGTACCCCGCGCAAAAAACCTTTTCACACTTCTGGAGCATCACACAGACAAAGGATCGTGTTGACCAAAGCTCTTAACTCTCCACAAGCCGTAATAGCAACCATCAAATCCTGTTCTTCCAAAATTTTCGCTGTATCTCTGAGCTTCACGTAGGCTCGGCCTTTGTTTCCACGCTGAAACACCTCGATCAGTAACTTCGAGGGGGGCGTCATGTGATTGACAAGTTCCGGATTCGACGCGGGCATGTTTCGAGTAGATCCAGCCAGTTTTTGAATCCGGGGCCAAAATGGCAACAACCATGCCTCGAACTCAAACTGTGCCGCATGCGGATGAAAATGCCTGTTCTGACCTACCCAGGCATTCATTTTGGCCTTGGCGTCTTCAGCATTTTTAAAAACTTTTCTATCGCCGACATACACATCTGTAATTGCGATTACATGATCACAGGTCCCATCAAGGAGGCGGTTAACATCCCGCTTAAGCCTGTCTCCTGTCGGGATACGCCCATTGTAACACACCGATTCAAACTTCGGCATTTGCTGAACCCGCGCCTGCAAAAATTTTCTCAAGTGCAGCAAAAAGACTTTTTCAGTTGGCCCTTCTACAAGAATACCTATTTTCAAGCCCGTCCTCCGAGACGGCCCATTTTCCAAAGTTCACCCAATGAATAATCGGCAAGCCAGTCTTCAACATCGCATTCGCTCCCCCGCTTTGCTGTGGCGCAACCCGCTTCATCCATTTCAAACACCACCAGTTCATCCGGCTCAAGAAACCTAACGAGGGTGTCGGAGTGTGTCACCACAATCAGTTGTGTCTGCTGGCTGGCTTCTCGCATCAACCCAACCAGCAGGGACAGCATCTCCGGGTGCATGCTGACTTCAGGCTCATCAACCAAAGTAATGGCTGATTTGGGTTTTGCCAGCAAGGCGGCCAGCCACAAAAAGCGGAGCGTCCCCTCAGACAACTGGTTGGCGTAAAAAGGGGTTTTTCGTCCTTTCTCGCGCCAAGCCAATGCGATGATGCCAGCCGCCACCGGAGGAAATTCAAGCCTTTCAAAGGTTGGAAAAGCCGCCCGCAGGGCATCCGACACCTTTTCAAAGGCCGGATCGTTGTTTTCTTTTAAGGAATAAAGAAAAGAAGCCAACCATTCACCATCTTCACCAGGGAAGGTCGCTGGTTCCAGGTGCTGTGGCAGACGAACAGGTGCTCGGATTGAAACATCCAGTTCGTGGACGGAAGAAAAACTGGCGAGGTAACTGTGAAAAGCTTCTACATAAATATCATCTTTGGGGCATTGACTAATCATCGCCTCTGTGTAATTAATTGGCCAACTAACTTTTCTAACCATTCCTCCTTGATCAAAACCAGAATAATGAAGTTCATTGTTTATTCTGTTAAACAACTTAATTATTGGATCTCCTCTGCTTTCCATATCAAGATGTTCTGCAACAATCCTATATCCACCCCCAATATCCCCCCTAAACGAAAGCGAATATTGATAAATATCCCTACCAACTTCATCTTCCCAAGCATGTTCAACACAAATAGTCATCTTGCGAGCCTCTCCAAACGAAAGAACAGAAGAAATCCCACCTAACCTGGAGATGTAATCTGCCAGCCCACCCTTTGCCGCTGCGCTTAACAGGTTAAAAATATCCAGAAGCGTGGATTTCCCGACCCCATTTTCACCCACCAGGACATTGAACGGCCTGAGGCTCAAGCTGAAATCGTTCAGCCGCCGGAATCCTTGTACCTTGATGGAGGTGAATTGGTTCATGGGCTTTTGGCGGGCTTTGAAGCCGGGAAACCCTTTCGCTAACAGCCCATCATAAACCCCATCAGCGCCATCTGCACCTGCAAACGGTTGTGGGCCTGCAAAAAGATGAAGTCCGCCTGATCCTCAAACAGGTCCAGGGCGATTTCATCGCCGGTGTGGGCGGGCAGGCAGTGCATCACCACGGCATCCGGGTGGGCCTGTTGCAGCAGGCTGCGGGTGAGGCGGAACGGCTCGAACGAGGGCCGCTGATTCAGCTTCTGCAGGGCGTCGCCCATGCTGAACCACACGTCGGTGTAAATCACCTGGGCCCCTTTCACAGCCTCGCGG
>CAYJOG010000229.1:0-5269 GCA_964371695.1 uncultured bacterium | reverse complement strand
GTGTGGTGCTCAGGGGGGTGTCGCTGAACTGGGCCACTTTGTCCGCCAGGTCCAGGCAGATTTTTTCGGCGGTTTTTTTGCCCAGGCCCTTCACGGACGTAAGCAGGGCCACGTCCTTGCGGGCAATGGCGCTGAGCAACTCGCCAAAGGGCATTGCCAGCACCCTGATGGCCATCTTCGGCCCCACGGTGTTCACCTCGATGAGTTCGCGGAAAAGCCGCCGCTCTACCAGTGTGTGAAAACCGAACAGCATGGGGGCGAAGCCCTGGGGCTGGTGGGTGTGAATGTAAAGGCAGATGGTTTCGTGGCCGTGCAGGTGGGCCAGCACACCAGCGGTGACGGTGACTTCATAACCCACTTCACCGGCCCGCACCAGCAGCACTTCTTCTTCGCGGTGCAGCACCACGCCCTGCAAAAAACCGATCATCGGCGCTCCTCCATCTGTTCCAGCACCGGGCCGCTCACCACGCCGGTAAAAGCCACCGCCAGCGCGTCGGTCACGTCGTCAATCCAAATCTGCGTGGGCAGTTGCAGCGTCAGCGCCAGCATTTTGGCCACCTGATCTTTGTCGGCTCCGCCAAAACCGGCCACGCTTTGTTTGATCTGCATGGGGGTGAACTCCATCACCTTCAGGTTGTGCTGCGCCGCCACCAGCAATGCCACGCCGCGGGCCTCGGCCACGCCAATGACTGTTTTGGCATTTTTGCCATGAAAGAGCCGCTCGATGGCCATGTGAGTGGGGGCAAAGGCGGCGACGATGCGTGTAAGGTTCTCAAAGACTTCCCGCAGGCGTTGTTCGGGGGGCAGGGCAGGGGAGGTTTCGATGAGTTCCAGGTGCCGCACACCCTGTGTGTTGGCCGCCGAGAGCACCGCCACGCCGGTGCGGCCATAACCAGGGTCCACCCCCACGAGCATCATGATCTTGTTTCCGCCGCCAGCCGCGTGATGACGGCGTCCAGGTTGTCCAGGCAACTGACGGTGATGCTGTTTTTGTCCAGCAGGTCCATCACGCCCAGCAGAATGGCCGCCCCCGCGTTGATTACGTCGGCCCGTTCCATGGGCAGGCCCGGCAAATTGGAGCGTTCCCACACCGGCAGGGTGTTGAGTTTGTCGTAGAGGGCGGTGACCTCGGCGTGGCTCAGCACCACGCCATGAATTTCGTCGGGGTCAAACACCACCAGTTCCCGCTTGATCTGGCACAGCGTGGTGATGGTGCCCGCCACGCCAATCAGGGGTCGCCCGGCAGCTTCCGCCACAACGGCCTGGGGAACTTTTGCCGCCAGTGTGGCCCGGATGTGTTCCTGCATGGCCGAGAGTTCCGCCGGCGTGGGCGGGTCTGATTTCAGGAACATTTCCCGCAGCCGCACAGAGCCCAGGGCGAAGCTGTTGCGCCAGAGTTCCGCGCCCGCCGGTGTGGCCAGTTCGGTGCTACCGCCGCCAATATCCAGCACCCACACGGGGGCGGATTTGTCTTGCGTGGCCCCTTCATAGGCCAGCTCGGCTTCTTCGCTTGCGGGAATGACCTCCACGGAAAGACCCGCGTCTTCCAGCGCCAGCAGCAGCTCGGCGCGGTGGGGATGCTCGCGCACCGCTGCCGTGGCGATGGCGCGGTAACGGGACACATGGTGTTCCTCCATCAGGTGGTGGAAATGCTTGAGCGCCCGCAGGGTTTCGGCCATGTTGCGCGAAGCGGTCACGAGCGCCTTGCCGTCTCCCAGGCCCTTGCCCAGGCGTGTGATGGCCAGTTCACGGGCCAGCACCTTTTCGCCCTGTTTGATCAACAATCGCACACTGTTGCTGCCGATGTCCACGGCGGCCAGTGTTTCGTTGGGTGGGGGCGGCATGGTGTGGATGTTAGCGTCGGTGGGTCAATTTGTCGCAGCCGGGCCTTGAATGGGCGAGCGGCACTCTGGGCAAAAACGGGCCTCGCGGGGCACTTCTTCGCCGCACACCTGACACAGCAGGGTGTTGGCGGCCTTGAGGCCGGAGGGCCGGGGGGCCGCCACGCGCCCGGCCTGCCGCTGGCGTTCCTTTTTTTCTTCGTGGCGTTTGAGCCGCCCGGCAAAGGGGCCTTGTTGCAGGCCCAGTTCGTCGCGCACGCCCACGCAATGGGTGAGCATGGCAAAGGGAAACATCAGCCACGCCAGCAGCAGCAGGGGTGAGAGAATCACCATCAGCAGGCCCAGGTGTTCGCCAGCGTTTTCCAGCAGTAGCAGGCAGACCGAAAACAGGCCAATGCCCCCCAGCGCCAGCAGCAGCAGCCACACCATCACCCCCATGGCGTGCAAAAGCGTGGTGATGTTCTGCGTGCCCCGGCCAATGGAAAGCCGCAGATTGTGGGGGAAGGGTTTTTCGCTCACCGCCAGCACCGGCAGTGCCCACACCACCGACGCCCCGCCAATGAACCCCATGCCCACAATGGTGATGAGCACCGAGGTCCAGAACGACAACACGGCGCTCACCGGTTTTTGGAGACCGAAAAAATAATCCCTCGCGTTCAGGCGGCCATCCAGCGTGAAACCGTAATAAGCGCCATAGGCCGCGCTCACCAGCGGCATGGCCAGCGCGCCCAGCACCAGGCTCACCGCCGTGTTGGCCCCGGTGCGGCTGAGGGGGTCATAGTCCACAAAGGGGTTGTAAAAATTGAGCCAGTAGAAAATGGCTCCCCAGAACAGATTTGGAATCAGGAACAGCCCCGCCGCCTTCAGGGCTTCGGCAGGGTGCTGGCGGGCCAGTTCCAGGGCTTTGCGGCTCCAGCGCCAAGCGCTTTGCATGGGGGCATTATGACAGGGGGACTGTTTGTCAGTGGAGGGGATATTTGAATCAGCCTCTGTTATCAGGATGTTGAGAAAGTCCTTCCTGGACTTTCTCAACCCGTTTTGCTCAAGCAATGCTCTCGCAAAACGGCGCTTTTGCAGGGGTTTTTTGAAACCCCTGCAAGCGGTAAAATCCATCCATGGATTTTTCAGGGTGTTTGTCAACACCCTGTTAAAGTTTCTTCTGTTTCCATGAAACAAACGGAGGGCCTTGAGCATGTCTGAGCAGGTGTTGAATCTGGTGGCGGTGCAGCCCCGCGTGGGGGTGGAGGATTATCTTTCCGAGCAGGCGTTTGACCGCAAGATGACGGAAATCTCTGACGCGCTTTTTGCCAAATTGCCCAAGGGCGCACCGGGCCAGACGCTGGTGGTGTTCCCGGAATATTTCAGTTCGTTCCTGGCCCTCACGGATCAACCGGCGCTGAAGGGCTTTGACCTGTCGGGGGGAACGGTGGAAGAAGCCATCAGCCGCATGGCCCTGCGCAAGGCGCCGCACCTGCTCAAGGCCATGGTGCAGGGCGGCACCACCAACCTGAACGAAGCCGTGTTTTACATGATCACCCCCAACCTGCACCAGCGCATTCGTGATCACTTCTCACGCTTCGCCAGCCGACATCAGGCCACGGTGGTGGCGGGCAGCGCCGCCATGTGTCCGGTCAAGCCGTCTACCCGCGATTTGCCGGAACCGGAAATGGAAAGCAGCCACTTCTATAACACGGCCTATGTGTTTTCGCCCCAGGGGCAGTGCCTGTCGGCGGTGCGCAAGGTGAACATGGTGCCCACGCAGGAAGACCTGATGGGTGTGGCCGCCGAGGCCTCCGCCACGCAAAAACCCCTGCAAACCCCCGTGGGCAAACTGGGGGTGTGCATCTGTTATGACGGTTTTTCGGTGGCGCACACCCACCACGAGCCGGGATTCACGCCCCTGGCGCAGGTGCTGGACGCCGAGGGGGCCGAGGTCATCGCCTGGCCCAGCGCCAACCCCTGGCCCTGGGAGGAAGAATGGGTGTTTGACCCCCCCGGTGAGCGGCGGTTGCGCAAGACCCAGTGGATGCAGGAGGGGCTTGAAACCGGCCTTAAAGACCTGAAAAACGTGCGTTTTGTGCTCAATCCCCACGTGGTGGGCAAGGTGCTGGACGCGTCTTTTGACGGCCAGAGCAGCATTCTGGAACGCCAGGGCCACAAGGTGAACGTTTTGGCGCGGGCGGTAAGCAAGGATGAACAGGAAGTGCTGGTGGTCACGGCCCAGGCCGGTTAAGCCCCGAAACCTGAAAAAAAAGCACTGGAACAAGTATTTTTCCGGTCTTATACTGCGCGCCAATCCCAAGGAGGTTCTCGAAATGGCAGAAAAAGCAGCTGCTCCCATGAGCAAAAAAATGTTGATTGAAAAAGTGGCCGCCGCCACCGGCGCAAGCAACAAAGACGCCAAGAAACTGTTGGAGACGGTGTTTGAAGAAATCACCAATGGTCTGAAGAAAAACAAGAAAGTCGCCATTTCCGGTTTTGGCAATTTCGAGTTGAAAAAACGTGCCAAACGCATGGGTGTGAATCCCCGCACTGGCGAGAAGGTCACCATTCCCGCCAAGACCGTGCTGAAGTTCCGCGCACTCAAGGGGCTGAAAGAAGCCACCCTGGGCGTCCCCAAAAAATAAAGCTTTTCAAATTGACATGAATCGAGTCCGGCGCGGGTTTTCCGCGCCGGTTTGGTTTTTTGGGGTGTGGGGGTTAGAGCGTTTTCTGAAATGGCAGGGCCAGGAGCGGGAAGGTATTTCACCTCTCCCCTTGAGGGAGAGGTCGGAAAGCTTCGCCTGTAAGACGAAGCTTTCCGGGTAATGGGCGCGGGTGGTCTTTTGGGGCTGCGGCAGCATATTGATGCTGCCGGGCGCGCCCAGCGGCACGACGGAGTAGGGCGGGTGTCCTCACCCGCCTGAGCGCGAAGCGCGAAACAGCCGGGGTTCAAACAAAAAACAGAAGCCTTATCTGGTTTTTTTGCCTTTGAATAAACCCCTCACCCCAACCCTCTCCCTCAAGGGGAGAGGGGGTGAGCTGTCCGGCATCCCCTCGGATTTGCGCTCCACCAACTCCGAAAATGCTCTGGCCGGTTAACTGCCGGATTTCAAGGCTTTGATCAGCTCCGCCGCGTTTTTATAGGTGGCTGGCACCGGCTCGATGTCCAGCAGCCGCACCACGCCGGTTTTGTCCAAAATCACGATGCTGCGCTTGGCGCGGCCCAGCGTGGCATACCACGAGTCAAACCGCCGGGCCACCTGGCCTTTCGGGTCGCTGAGCAGGGTGAAGCGGATGTCCTTTTCTTTCGCGAAGCGTTTGAGTGTGGCGGGGGTGTCGGCGCTGATGCCAATCACGTTGGCTTTCAGGCGCCTTAAGGCGGGCAGGTTGGCAGAGTATTCGCACAACTGCTTGGTGCAGACTGGCGTGAACGCGCCGGGAAAAAA
>CAYJOG010000228.1:0-5273 GCA_964371695.1 uncultured bacterium | reverse complement strand
GGCCAGGAGGGACTTTCTCAACACCCTGCTATTGCTCAGTGGGGCGGGCGTCCTCGCCCGCCTTCTATATGAACACAGGCAAAAAAGCCTGTTCTTCCGCTGGTCTTTTGGTCGGGCATGCAGGATTTGAACCTGCGACCCCATGCACCCCATGCAAGTGCCCTACCAGGCTGCGCTAATGCCCGTTACGGCCACAGCTTAGTGCGTGTCGGGCAGGCTGGCAAGATGGCGGGCCAAACTATCCCGCAAACCCCTGGGCGATGGCGAGAAACCCCGCCGGGTCCAGCGCCGCGCCGCCCACCAGCGCGCCGCCCACGTGGGGCATGGCGGCGAAACCCGCCGCGCTCGCGGGCTTCACGCTGCCGCCATACAACACCGGCGCCGGCGCAAAACCCAGGGCCTTCAGTTCGTCCAGCACGCACACCGACATGGCCTCGGCGTCTTCTTTGCTGGCCTCCTTGCCGGTGCCGATAGCCCACACCGGCTCATAGGCCATGCTGAACACACTGGGGGGCAGTTCTTTTTCGCCCAGGTCCGCGAGCGCCTCGCGCAGTTGCTGGCGCACCACGGCCTCGGCCGGGCCCGTCTCGCGCTCGTGCAGGGTTTCGCCCACGCACAACATCACTTCCAGGCCCTGCTCGCGGGTCCGCAGAATCTTCTGGTTCAGTTCCGCGCCGGTTTCGTGCTGATACAACCGCCGCTCGCTGTGACCCACCAGCGCCACGGCGACCCCCACGCTTTTGAGCATGGCGGCGCTCACCTCGCCGGTATACGCGCCCGAAGCCTGGGCGTGGACATTCTGGGCCCCCAGCGAAAAACCATCTGGCAACGCCGCCGCACACTGGGCAAGAAATGGAAACGGCACAAACAACACGGGTCGCACACCCTTTTCACGCACCACCCGCCACTGCTCGGCGTGCTCATGATTGTGGGCCAGATAGGCGGCCACAGCGGCGGTGTCGAGGTTCATTTTCCAGTTGGCGGCAACGATGGACATGCCCGGAGTTTACTCACCTCCGCGACACGCGCCACGTGAGCAGGCTGCCCACCAGCACAAAAAGCGCCGTGGTGCTCCACATGAAAATCGCCGCCTGATGGGTGCTGAGCGTGGCCCACAAACCGCCGGAAAGATGGGCGCTCGCCAGCCACTGCGCCAGCGCCCCCGCCCGCGCCAGGGGCGGCGTCACGCCCAGTCCCACGTAATACACCCCCGCCGCCAGCACGCTGAACAAAAAAGCCCCATAGCGCACCCGCGCCGAGGCGATGGAAAGCGGCGCGCCGATCACCGCAAAACAGAACGTAGCGAATGGCAGGGCCAGTTTGTGGTGAATCTGGCTCATGATTTCCCGCGCCGCAATGCTGGCGGCGGGCAGGGCGGCGGCCTCCTGTTTCAGCTCTTCGATGGTTTTTTCTTCGGGGGCGATGACGGGGTTGCGATAAAGGTCCCCCGCCTGTTCAAAGTTGAAGCCCATGCGGTGGAGCCGCGCCGAAAAAGCCAGCCGTCCTTTTTTGTCGAACTTCATCACCTGCCCCCCCGCCAGTTGCCAGTCGCCGCCCTGCCAGGTCACCCTGCGGGCACTGTAAATCACCGGCCAGGTGCCGCTGGTGGCGTCATAAAGCAGCAGGTTTTTGCCGCCGCGCCCCAGAATGAACACCCGGTGCTCCGGCGTTTTCACCACGCGCTCGGCCTCGCTGGTTTCCACCACCGAGCGAAAGAGATATTCCCGCAGCAGGTCCTGCGCCCGGCGATTGGCCACGGGCGCCAGGGTCTGGTTGAGCAGCAGCGCCAGCGCGCTCACCATCAGGGCCGCGCCATAAACCGGCAGGCACACCCGCGCATAACTCACCCCTCCAATGCGCGCCGCCAGCAGTTCAAAATCCTGACCCATGCGCCCCAGCCCCAGCACCACCCCCAGCAAAAAAGACACCGGCACCGCCAGCAGCGCCAGGGCGGGCAGGTTATATACCAGCACCTTGGCCACCACCGGCGCGGGCACCTTCTGGTTCAGCAAAAAGTCCATGAGGTTGAACAGCAGGGTGTTGCTGACAAACAGCAGCACAAACACCACCAGACCGGTCATCATGGGGCGCAGCACCTCGCGTAGCACCAGACGGTAAAGCGTGCGGGACATCAGGAGCGCCAGCAGCCCCAGGGCGGCAGCGGCCACCCCCAGCGCCTCGGGCCGGATGATGGCCGGTTCGAGTTTTGACCAGAGATGCAGCAGGGGCGGGGGCATGGGGAAGATGGAAGTTGAAAGTTGGAAAAAGAAAATGCCCCGTTGGTTCCCTCCCCCCAGAGGGGGGAGGGTGGCGCGGAGCGCCGGGTGAGGGGCCAAACAAAAAATCAAAAACCAGATTTTTTCAGGTGGCTGTTTATATTTCACCCCTCACCCGCCCCTTCGGGGCACCCTCTCCCCAAAGGGGAGAGGGAACTGGCGTACCCTTTTGATCCAAAGCCAGCAGCTTTGGGCATCGTGGGCGAAACACCACTTTGGGTGGGCGCTTTTCAGTCTCCTCCCAGCAGTTGTTTTATTTTCAGTCCCACGCGGGCGTCGGTTTTGGCGCTGCGCATGGCCACCACGCCTTTCTGGTCCACCACCACTGTATAGGGCATGCCCGGCACGGCGTAGCGGTAAAACACCTCTTCGTCCTTGTCCAGCGCCACCAGAAAAGGCAGCCCGTGTTTTTTGGCATAGGCCCTGGCCACGCCCGCCGGTTCCCCCAGGTCCAGACCCACCAGCGACACTTTTTTGCCCCGGAACTGGGCGGCCAGTTTTTTGATGTCCGGCCACTCCCCCAGACAGGGTTTGCACCAGGTGGCGTACCAGTGCAGCACCACCACGCGGCCCCGGTGTTTTTTGAGGGTGAACTTTTTGCCCGTGACCGTGGTGAGTACAAAAGGGGGCGCGCTTTGGCCCACTTCTTCACCCACACTGGCCCGCGCCCCAGCGGCAAAACACAACAACAGGCCCATCAGGGCCATCAATCGGCGAAAAGGCATGGAGGGAGTATAGAAAAGCGTTGTGGGGGCTGGGGGCCTTTTGGGAAAGTAGCCGCCTTTCCCCCCTCTCCCCCACTGGGGAGAGGGTTGGGGTGAGGGGTCAAACAAAAAGCAAAAAACCAAATTCCTGTTTGGATTCTTTGTCCAGATTGAACCCCTCACCCCGCGCGCCGCGCCCCCCACTACCCAAAAAAGGGTGAGGGGACGATGCGGGATTTTTTTTAAGAAATCACTAACCCTGTTAATACAACTCGTTGAACAGGCGCTCCAAGTCGATTTTTTCCACCTGACGGGAGTTTTCCTTGTGGCAGGGGTCCGCCAGGGCGATGTCAATCAGCTCCCGCAGTTGGGCCTGGGTAATGCCAAGGTCTCGCAGGCGGCTGGGCAGGTTCATGTTTTTGCGTAGACCGGCAAGGCGGGCAATGAAACCCTCGGCGGTTTCCAGATCGTCTTCGCCTTCGGCCAGACCCACAAACCGGGCCAGTTCGGCCAGTTTGCCCTTGGCGACTTCCAGGTTGAAGTCCATGGCGTCCACCACACACACGGCGTTGGCCAGACCATGGTGAATGTCCGCCACGGTGCTGAGCGCGTGGGCCATGCTGTGGCACACCCCCAGACCTTTCTGGAAAGCCACGCCCCCCATGAGGGCGGCCATCATCACCTGTGTACGGGCGTTCACGTCTTCAGGGGTTTCAATCAGGGTTTCGAGGTGCTGGAACAACATCTGGATGCCGCGCACGGCGATGCCATCGCACATGGGGTGATAACCGCGGCTGAGGTAAGCCTCAATCAGGTGCGTGAGCGCGTCAAAGGCGGTGGCGGCGGTGACCTGGGGCGGCAGGGTGAGGGTGGTTTCGGGGTCTGCGAACACGCGGTCGGCAATCAGGTTGGGGTGAAACACCACGCGCTTGCGGGCGTTTTCATCACTCACCACCAAGCTGCGGCCCACCTCGCTGCCGGTGCCGGCGGTGGTGGGGATGGAAATGAAGGCCGCCAGCTCGCTGGCCTGGATGTCGGGAATGCGGTCGTTGTCGATGGCGTAGTCGGTGATGTTGCCCTCGTGGGTGGCCATCAGGCGCACACCCTTGGCCACGTCAATGGCCGCGCCGCCGCCAAAACCGATCACCACGTCGGCGGCTTCGTCGTTATAAAGGTTGGTGGCGGCGGCCACGTCGGTGTCCAGCGGGTTGGCGGCGATTTCGTCATACACCACCGCGCCGATGCCTTTTTCCTTGAGGCTCTCAATGACCTGTGTGAAGAATGGCTGCTCGGCCACCCCCTTGTCGGTCACCACCAGAGCGGTGGCGTGGCCCCGTTCCTTTAAATACTCGGAGACCTCGCTCAGCGCACCTGGGCCGAACCGGATGACGGTGGGAAAATTGAACTGGTAAATCTGACTCATGGCTTTTTCAGGGCGCAAAAGGCCCCCTCCTGTCTCTCAGAGGCGCTATTGAAGCAGGTTCACCCCTCCGCTGCAAGCTGATGCACCACGCCCTCTCCTTGCTGACACCAATGAACATTCAAAACAGCAGAATGTTCATTGGTATGAGTAGGCGCGGTGTCGCTATCGCCTTTGCTCGGCCAGATGCCCCAATGGGCATCTGGAAAGATTCCTCGCAAACTGCCGCGCACAAGCAAAAAGAAAATCAAGGGTTTTGCGTCTTACGGCGGTGGGGACACCGCCGCTACTCCGGGAAATGTGACCGCATTGTCTGCGGAGGAAGTGGTTAATAAAACGGATGTCAGTCCGTCACGGCCACGGTCAGTTCCACTTCCACACAGGCCCCCAGGGGCAGGTGCGCCACCCCCACCGAGGTGCGGGCGGGCAGGTGATCATCACCAAAAACCTGCTGCAGCAGGCCGCTGGCGCCATTCAAAACCTGGGGATGCTGGGTGAAACCGGGCACCGCCACCACAAAACCCTGTAACTTCACCAGGTGCAGCGCCCAGTTGGCCCCCGCCTTGGTTTGCGCCCAGTTGATCCACGACAGCGCGTTCAGGCACGCCAGCCGGGCGGCGGCCTGGGCCTGCGCAAGGCTCACCTCGGCCCCCACCACGCCGGGGTGCAGCAATGAGCCATCGGCCTGCAGCGGCAACTGGCCGCTCAAAAACAGCCACTGGCCGTGATGCACGATGGGCCGGTAAAGCCCCTTGGCGGCAGAGGGTTCCGGCAATTCGAGGCCGTGTGTTTTGAGGGCAGTGTGCAGGTCCATGGCGACATGATACAGGCCAGGGGTTGGAAGGAGGAAGCCCTCACCCCATTGCTGTCAGG
>CAYJOG010000227.1:2550-5278 GCA_964371695.1 uncultured bacterium | reverse complement strand
ACATGAGCCGTTTTTATCACCACGAAAGCTGCGGCCAGTGCACCCCCTGCCGCGAGGGCACGGGCTGGTATGAAGCCGTGCTGCACCGCATCGTGGAAGGCCACGGCAGCGAATACGACATCCGCACGCTCGATCACATGCACCAGAACATCATGGGCCGCACCATCTGCGCCCTGGGCGACGCCGCCGTGATGCCCGTGCAGGCGACTCTCAAAAAATTCAGGGAGGAGTACCTGGCCTACGTCAGCGCGGGCCACAGGCCCTGAGCCGGAAAAATTCATGGAACAACTGTTTTTCATCATTGCTGCACTGGGGGTTCTGGGGTGTTCCATCCTGGTGGTGGCCGCGCCCAAGCCCATGTACAGCCTGTTTTTCATGCTGGGCATGTTCTTTTTCATGGGGGCGCTGTTTGTGCTGCAACAGGCCACGCTCATTGCCGCCATGAACATCATTGTCTACGGCGGCGCCATCATGGTGCTGTTCCTGTTTGTCATCATGCTGCTGAACCTCAAGCAGATTCAGACCCCAAGCCCTCTGGTGACCCAGAGCCTGCTGGGGGCCTTTGGCGCGCTCATCATCGGCCTGCAACTGTGGGTGGGGCTGAAGTTCATCCGGGGTGTGCAGCCCACGGGCGAGTGGAGCGGCGAGGCGCTGCGCCAGACTGGCAATGTCGAGGCCATCACCACCCTGCTGCTCAACCGCTATCTCTATCCTTTTGAAATCATCAGTATTTTTCTGCTGGCCGCCATGGTGGGTGTCATTGCCCTCCTCAAGCGCCGCAAAACCGCACTGGGGGAGCCTGAGGCATGAAATACATCGGCTCACCTGAGAGTTACCTGCTTGTCAGCGGCCTCATGTTCACCATTGGCCTGCTGGGTGTGCTCATCAAGCGCAACGCCATCATCATTTTCATGTGTGTGGAAATCATGCTGAACGCCGCCAACCTGGCGCTGGTGACCGCAGCACGCGCCCACAACAGCCTGGATGGCCACATCCTGGCGTTTTTCGTGATGACCGTGGCGGCCTGTGAAGCCGCCGTGGGTCTGAGCCTGATCGTGCTTTATTACAACCTGCGGCGAAACGTGGACGCCGACGAAATCAACGTGCTGAAAGGCTGACCCTTGGACACCGCCCAAATGCTTTTATTGTTCATTCCCCTGATGCCCCTGCTGGGCGCATTGGTGAATGGCCTGCTGGGTAAGCAGATGAACGACAAGAAGATGTCCGGGGCCATCGCCTGCGGGGCCGTGGGTCTGTCGTTCATTTTGTCGGTCATGGCCTTTGCCCATCTGGTGGCCGCGCCGCCCCATGCCCGCTACATGCAGGCCATCGCCTGGAACTGGCTGGCGGTGGGGGGCCTGAATGTGCCCATGGGCTTCGCCCTGGATCAACTGAGCGCCATCATGATTCTGGTGGTGACAGGGTGCAGCCTGCTCATCCACATTTACTCCACCGCCTACATGGCCGAAGAAGAACATTTCAGCCGCTATTTCACCTATCTGAACCTTTTTACCGCCAGCATGCTGGTGCTGGTGCTGGGCAACAACTTCCTGGTGCTGTTCATCGGCTGGGAAATGGTGGGGCTGTGCAGCTACCTGCTGATTGGTTATTACTTTCATAAAGACAGCGCCTCTGACGCAGGCAAAAAAGCCTTCATCGTCAACCGCGTGGGAGACTTCGGGTTCCTGGTGGGCGTGTTCATCGTGCTGGGTGTGTTCGGCACGTTGGAGTTCCGTGAAATCGCCAACCGTCTGGCCCACAACGCCGTGGTGACGCCCATCTGGGGTGGCGACCCCATTCGTGTGCAGGCCATTTTGGGCAAACCCACAGCGTTTCTGGGGCTGCCCCTGGCGGGCATTGCCGCGCTTTCCATGTTTGTGGGCGCCACCGGCAAAAGCGCGCAGATTCCGCTTTATGTGTGGTTGCCAGACGCCATGGAAGGCCCCACACCCGTGAGCGCCCTCATTCACGCCGCCACCATGGTCACGGCGGGCATTTACATGGTGGCCCGCAGCTCGGCCTTTTTCACTTTCGCCAGTGTCAATGCCCACCGCACCCACACGCTGGACCCCCTCATGGTGGTGGCGGTGATTGGCGCGGCCACGGCGATTTTTGCCGCCACCATGGGTTTTGCGCAGACCGACATCAAACGGGTGCTGGCCTATTCCACCGTCAGCCAGTTGGGCTTCATGTTCCTGGCTTTGGGGGTGGGGGCCTATGTGGCCGCGCTGTTTCACCTTATGACCCACGCGTTTTTCAAGGCCCTCATGTTCCTGGGGTCCGGCTCGGTCATTCGCGGCATGCACCACGAGCAGGACATGCGCCGCATGGGCAACCTGCGCAAATACATGCCGGTCACTTACTGGACTTTTGTGGCGGGCTGGCTGGCCATCTGCGGCGTGTTCCCCTTCAGCGGTTTCTTCAGCAAGGACGAAATCCTGCACCACGCTTACCTTTCCATGAAACCCATCTGGGCCGTTGGTTTGGTGGCGGCCATGGGCACGGCGTTTTACATGACCCGCCTGATGGGCATGACCTTTTGGGGCAAGGAAAAATTTGAAGTGCCCGACCACGGCGGCCATGGGCATGACGATCACGGCCACCTTGGTCCTTGCTGGCAAGGCCGGCACGACCGGGTCGTCGCTCGTCTACGACGCCGAGTGGTACCGGGACTTGCGGTGCCCCAGGACCATCAGGACCCTTCGGTACGACCCGTGACGATAGGAGG
>CAYJOG010000227.1:0-2540 GCA_964371695.1 uncultured bacterium | reverse complement strand
CCACGATGCCCACGGGCATCACGCGTGGCACGGACCCCATGAGTCTCCGGCGGCCATGACGATTCCCCTCATCATCCTGGCGGTGCTGGCCACGGTGGCGGGTTTTCTGGGAATGCCCGCAGCCTTTGGCCAACCACACTTTTTGTCAGGCTGGCTCGACCCTGTTTTTAGCACAGCCAAACACTTGGCGGGCGCGCACGGCGGCCACGGCGAAGGCGGCGTGGGGCTGGAATGGGCGCTGATGGGGGTGGCCACCGCTGGCGCACTCACCATGATGGCGGTGGGTTACGTCATGTACAAAGGCCCCGTTTATCCCCTGGCCGACAAGCTGCGCACCGGTGTCACCCGGCCCCTTTACACGCTGATGCTCAACAAATATTACGTGGATGAAATCTACACCTTCCTCTTTGTTTATCCCGGTCAGGCCCTGGCCTGGCTGCTGTGGAAGTTCGACCAGTATGTGGTGGATGGTGTTGTCAACGGCGTGGCCAAAATCGCCGGTGGCGCGGGCCTGCTGGTCAACCGTCTTCAAACCGGATTTTTAAGAAACTACGCCCTGGCCATGGTGCTGGGCGTCATCCTGCTGCTCGCCATTCTGGTGGGGCTACCGTGATCCCATGTTAGGAAAATTCATCTTCCCCATCGAATATGTGCTGCAGGCGGTGCTGTTTCTGCCTGCGGTCTTCGGCGCGGTCATCGCCGCGATTGTCCCCTCCAAAGACCGTGGCCTCATCAAGCTCACCACTATCGTCAGCGCCAGTGTGGTGTTTGTGCTGTCGCTGTGCCTGCTGTGGCATTTCAACAGCGCCGAGGCGGGCATGCAGTTTGTCACCCATGTGGTGTGGGTGCCCTCGCTGGGCATTTATTACAGCCTGGGGCTGGACGGCATCAGCCTGTGGTTGGTGATCCTTTCCACCCTCATGACGCTGATCGCCATCGTGGCGAGCCTGGACAACATCCAGACGCGCCTGAAGGAATACATGGTGCTGCTGCTGATGCTGGAAACCGGCATGAACGGCGCGTTTCTGGCGCAGGACCTCATCCTCTTTTACGTCTTCTGGGAGGCCATGCTGATTCCGATGTATTTCCTCATCGGCATCTACGGCGGCAAAAACCGTCTTTACGCCAGCATCAAGTTTTTCCTCTACACCATGGTGGGCAGCCTGCTGATGCTGGTGGCCATTGTGTGGATGGCCTATCAGTGCAAGGCCCAACTGGGCTACATGAGTTTTTACCTGGGTGACTTCATGAAACTGAAGCTGGACCCGGTGGCGCAGTCGTGGCTGTTCGGGGCCTTTGCGCTCAGCTTCGCCATCAAGGTGCCCATGTTTCCGCTGCACACGTGGCTGCCCGACGCCCACGTGGAAGCCCCCACCGCCGGCTCGGTCATTCTGGCGGCGGTGCTGCTCAAGATGGGCACCTATGGCTTCATCCGTTTCGCCATGCCGCTGTTT
The DNA here is from genome assembly GCA_964371695.1 of uncultured bacterium. Taxonomy (GTDB): domain Bacteria; phylum CAYJOG01; class CAYJOG01; order CAYJOG01; family CAYJOG01; genus CAYJOG01. Next base: position 1,086 of record CAYJOG010000227.1, on the reverse strand, counting down.
GCCCTGGCGCTGGAAAAACACATGGGCCTGCTGGTGAGTCTGTCGCTGATCGGCATTGTGTATGGCGCACTGGTGGCGCTTGTGCAGCCCGACATGAAAAAGCTGGTGGCCTACAGCTCGGTGAGCCACATGGGCGTGGTGATGCTGGGCCTGTTCTCCATGAACCTCATGGGCTGGCAGGGGGCCATGCTGCAAATGATCAACCACGGCGTGAGCACGGGCGGTTTGTTCCTTGCGGTGGGTGTGCTCTATGACCGCCGCCACACGCGCCTCATTGCGCAATACGGCGGCATCACCAAAATCATGCCGGTTTATTTCGCCGTGTTCCTCATCATCACGCTCTCAAGCATCGGCCTGCCGCCGCTGAACGGTTTCATGGGCGAGTTCCTGGTGCTGGCGGGGGCCTTTCACCGCAACGCCCTGTGGGGCGTGGTGGGGGCCACCGGCGTGGTGCTGGGGGCCATCTACATGTTGTGGATGTTCCAGCGCGTGATGTACGGCGCGGTGACGCATCAGGAAAACGAAAATCTGCCCGACCTCAGCAAACGGGAGTTGCTCACCTTTGCCCCCATCCTGTTCCTGATTTTCTTCATCGGGTTTTTCCCCGCCGTGTTCACCGGCCCCATGGAAAAAAGCCTCGCGCTCACCATGAGCCACGTGGGCAAGGGGGCGCCGGGCCTCGCGCCCCAGCTGGTGGGGGCCAAGGCCCCCAAAGAGCCAGCGGTCCAGATCACCGGACCCCAGGAAGAAGCCGCCCCCGCCGAAGGGGCTGAGGGAGAAATGACCAGCGAGGAAAACCCCTGTGCCGAAGCCGCCGACGAGGGAGGCACGCCATGATGCATCCTGCGGATCTGTTGGCCCTGACGGGCATTGGCGCTGCCCCAGCGGGCATGCCCCCCATCAACTGGCTGGTGCTGGCCCCCCAGGCGGTGCTGGTGGTGGTGTCCATGGTGATGATGGCCCTGGACATGAAGTTCTGGAGCAAATACAAACACTGGGTTGGTTTTGCCGGGGGTGTGGGGTTTGTGCTGGCGGCCCTGGTGGCGTGGTTCATGCCCACGGGCAGCACCTATGGCGGCATGGTGG
>CAYJOG010000226.1:0-5285 GCA_964371695.1 uncultured bacterium | reverse complement strand
ACCCAACGCCTTCAGGGGCAAAGCCCCTTCGGCGTGGCGAAAACCTGCGCTTTTTTCAAAGCTCCGGTTTTCGGTTGCGGGCATCCCTGCCCGCAAGAGCCTGTTTTTGCTGCACCCTGTTTTCCATCGTGCAACTTATAAGCAGGCTCTTATAATCACGGACCATTTACACATCAGGAGGCACGACCATGGGATTACTTGACGGCAAGGTAGCAATTGTGACGGGGGCGGGCGGCGGCATTGGCCGCGCCGAGGCGCTGGCGCTGGCCAAAGAAGGAGCCAAGGTGGTGGTGAACGACCTGGGCAGCGACCGCCACGGCGGCTCAGGCGCGGGCCACTCTCCCGCCGACGAAACCGTGAACCTCATCAAGGAAGCCGGCGGCGAAGCCGTGGCCAACTTTGGCAACGTGGCCGACAAGGCCGACGCCGACGCCATGGTGAAACAGGCCGTGGACACGTTCGGGCGGCTGGACATCGTGGTGAACAACGCGGGCATTCTGCGGGACAAAACCCTCAAGAAACTCACCGAAGAAGAATGGGACATCGTGGTGAAGGTGCACATGAAAGGCACCTATCTGGTGACCCAGGCGGCGTTTTTGTACATGCTCGAGGCGGGCCACGGCGGCAGCATCATCAACACCTCCAGCTTGAGCGGCCTGCAGGGCAATTTTGGTCAGGCCAACTACGCCGCCGCCAAGGCGGGCATTGCCGGCTTCACCCGCGTGGTGGCCATGGAAGGCCAGAAGGGCGGCATCCGCTGCAACGCCATCGCGCCCGTGGCCATGACCCGCATGACCGAAGACCTCGCCTTCATGCAGGGCATGGGCGACAAACTGAAGCCTGAGCAGATTGCCGTGATGGTGGTGTATCTCGCCAGCGACCTGTCCAGCAAAATCTCCGGCAAGGTGTTTGACGTGCGGGGCAACGCCCTGGCGCTGTGGCTCTCAGAGACCACCAAGGGCGTCAGCAAAAAAGACGGCGACTGGACCGCCGAGGAAATCGGCGAAAAAATCAACGACATCATGGCGAAATAAGAGTTTGCATTGTTTTTGTGGAGTAGGCGCGGTGTCCGCACCGCGCTTATAAAAACGGCGACGGGGGCGTCGCCGCTACGCACACACCTCAAAAGCCGGGCCACGCGCCCGGCTTTTTTGTGGGCCGACCCAAGGTATCAAACCGCTCTGGTCTGTTGCTTTGGGTAGCGGCGACGGCGCTTTTTCACTAGGCTGCCCTTCATGTTCAAACGCGTGTTCAAAAAAGGATTTTGGGGAATCTGTGTGGTGCTGTGGGGCCTTTGTGTGGCGCAGTCGCCCGCCCGGGCGGCCATCACCCTTGGCTCAGACGTGGGTCAGAATGTGAATCTGGCGTCGGTAAACGGCGAAAACGTCACCCTCGCAGACGTGTTCCGCGTGTTGCAGCAGTCGGGCAAAAGCGACCTGCTCAAACGGGCGCTGAAAAGCGCCGTGATCGAAAAACTTTATCTGCAGGAGGCCGCCCGCATGGGCCTGCACCCGGGGGATGTTTCATCCAGCGAGGTGGACGCCATGCTGAAGGACCGCGTGGACATGGTGGAAAAACAACTGGGCCAGAAAGCCGCCGAAACCCTGCACAAGCTGCTGCTGGATCCCCTCAACAACGCCAAGGTGCGCGACGACACCGTGCGCCAGTTGCTGGTGAAAAAGGTGTTTGAAAAACGCCGCGATGAAGCCGCCCAGGTGGCGGCCCCCACCGCCGACGAAATCGACCGGTTCGTGCAGGACTTCGGCAAAGAGACGGTGGCCATTCGCATCCGCCGCATTTTGCTGCCCAGCAAGAGCGCTGCGGCGTCGGTGAAAAAACGGGTCAGGCAGGGTGCGTCCTTCGCCGAAATCGCCAAAAAAGAAAGCCAGGACGAACAGACCCGCGCCAAGGGCGGCGACGAAGGTTGGCAAACCCCCAGCGAAATGGGGCCGGTTTATTCCATGTATCTCGAAAAACTGAAAGAGGGTGAAGTGAGCGACCCCATCAAAGCCCAGGACGGCAAGTGGCTGGCGGTGCAACTCTCTGACCGCAAGCTGGCCCGCGACGACATGCCCAGGCTCATCGCCATGGCCAAAGAAGCCGTGCGGGGCCAGAAGGCGCTTCAGTCCATCGGCGAATGGACCAAACAGATCACCCAGCAGGCCGCCATCAATATTCTGTTCGCCCCCATGATGTTCTCGCTGGAGGAAACACCGTGAACAACCCCGCCGCCACCGCCCCGGAACCCACCGCGCCCAAGCCTCCCAAACCGGCGGTGGTGCGCTGGCCCATGGCGGCGGTGGTGGGTGTGCTGATGGGCCTGTGGTGCGGCTTTTATGTGGTGGGTGTGGACTGGGTGCTGCGCACCGTGCTGCCCGGTGTGTTCGGCGCGTGGCCGAAGTAGTGGTTCATTTGTTTAAAAAAGAGGAGTAGGTGCGGTGTCCCCACCGCACTGTTACAGCAGCGATGGGGACATCGCTGCTACTCAAAATGAACTAACGCCCCTGTCCAATGCTCTTCAGCGCGCCTTTTGGCTCCAGGCCAAACGCCAGCGTCAGCGCGCCCTCGGCCACCAGCGCCGCCCGCACGCGGTCTGCTTTTTCGGGCGGGGCCAGGCAGAAATAACAACCCCCGCCGCCCGCCCCCAGAATCTTGCCCCCCAAGGCCCCCGCCTTGCGGGCCGTGATGTGCAGAAACTCGATGCGGTCGTTGCTCACCCCCTTGGCCAGCGTGCGGCGCACTTCCCATTCGTCTTCCACCGCACGGGCCAGTGCCCGCAGGTCTCCCGCCAAAAGCGCCAGACGCGCCGCCGCCGCCGCACTGGCGATGGCCTGCAATTTTTCGGGGGCGTGGTCTTTTTGTTCCACCACCCGCTTGAGCATGTTCCAGTTGTTCGCGCCGCTGAAACGACTGGTGCCCGTGTGTACCAGCACCCCCGCCGCCCCCAGGGTTTTGACAAAGGTCGGGGCAAGGGGCAGGGCCTCGCGCCGCACGCCGTGTTCGCTGAAATGCAGCGCCATGGCCCCGCCAAACGTGGCGGGGAAATAATCCTGCTTGCCGGTGGGAATCAGAATGTGCTGGGCTTCCAGATCAGCCCCGGCGTGGATGACCGCCTCTGGGGCAATGCCCGCGCCGGTGAGGTGGTTCAGGCCGTGCATCAACGCCATCAACAGCGTGCTGCTGGCCCCCAGGCCGGTGCCCACGGGCAGGGTGATTTCGGCCTTCACGTCCAGGCCAAAGCGCGGCGCGAAATAGGCAATGGCCCGCTGCACCAGGCCGCTTGGCCCGGCAAAATCCATGGCGGCGAGGTTCTCAAACGTAATGGCGGGGGTTTCCTTCAGGTCGGGCAGCAGCAGCTCGATCAGCTTGTCGCGCCGGGGAGCAAGGGTGACCTGGGCGTAGTGTGGAATGGCCATGTTCACCGTGACACCGCCGCCGGGGAGGAACAGGTAAAGGGGGTGGATGTCCAGCGTGCCCCCGGCGAGGTCCACCCGCACCGGGGCCTTGAGTGAAAGAGGGGGAGGAAGGGGTTTGGCCATGGCGAGAGGATAATTCCACCAGCCGGGGGTGTCCCGATTTTTTGGGCCGCCGGGAAAACGGGGCAGAGGTGAATAGAAAAACCAAACAAGGTTTTTTTGTTTTTGACTGACCCGGCACTGTCGTGCCGGGTCAAAATACAGGCAAAAAGCAGTGGTTTTTTGCTCTTGAATAAACCCCTCACCCCAACCCTCTCCCCATTAAAGGGGAGAGGGGGGGAAAGAAATCATCCCGGCGGATAACCCGAACTTCAACGGCTTGCGAAGACATGTACTCAGAAATCTGCACGTCAAACAGGCGGCTTACCCCCTCTCCCCAACCGGGGAGAGGGTTGGGGTGAGGGGTTATTCAAAGACAAAAAACAAAATAGGGTTTTGGGCTTTTGGTTTTATGCCACAGGCGAGACGCCCGTGGCTACTGCGGCGCCACCGGAAAATGGTTTTGGGTTTATGTCTGGCTGGACTGCCGCTTTCGTTGCACCTTGTCATAAAAATCCGCCAGCGTCTGGGCCACCCGCTGGGGGTCGCTGGGGGGCAGCACCTGTTGGTGTGCCGCCCCCGCCCACTGCGGCCACATGTGGCGGGCGCGGACAAAATCGCTCAGCGCCGCTGTGAGGCTGCCCCGGTAGCCATAACCCGTGCGGGCGTGGTGCACCAGCTCGGTCAGCCCCCCCACGGCGTGGGCCAGCACGGGTTTTTTTACAGCGGCGGCCTCCAGCACCACGCGGCCAAAGGTCTCCATTTCGCTGGGAATCACCACGCCATGGGCCAGGCCAAAAAACGGCGCCACGCTGGCCTGATGCCCCACCAGATGCACCCGCTCCGCCACACCCAGCGCCCTGGCCATGGGGGCCAGCGTGTCGGCAAAACGGGCGTGGGCCGGGTTGTGCATCACGCCGCCCGCCAGCACCACGTGTACCGCCTTCAGCGCCTCACCCCCTTTGGCCAGGGCCTGTATCAGCCGGTCCTGCCCCTTGTTGGGAGCCAGATTGCCCACCAGCAGCAGCACAATGGCGTCGGGGGGCAGGTTCAGGTCCACCGGCAGCGGGGCCTGGGCGGCCAGGGCAAAAGCGGCGGCGTCCAGCGGATTGGGCAACACCAGCGTGGGGGCGGGCCAGGGTTTGCCCAGTGTGAGGTTGTCCAGCGAAAACCGGCTGTTGGCCACCACGGCGGGGGCGTGACGGCGCAACACCCTGCGTATCAACCGCCCCGCCGGGCCGTGGCCCAGAGCCTCGCGCAGGTGCATCACCAGCGGCCCCCTTTGGCCCAGGGCATAGAGCGCCGCCCGGTGGCTGTTGGCATGCACCAGCGGCGATTTTTCCACACCGGCCCACAGGCGGCGGTTGCCCCACAGCCGCCACAGGCTGGCGGGCCACTGGGCCGGCCCGCCGCTCAGGCGCACCGGGGCAAAAGGCACGGGCAGATGCGCCAAGCCCAGTGCCGCCGCTGCCTCTACCAGTTCGCCAGCGGGACACGCCAGACGGGGCGCGACACCCACCGGCGGCAACGCGGCCAAAAGCGCCAGCAGGCTGCGCTCTGCCCCGCCCAGCTCGCCGGTGTGCACCAGATAATCCACCACGCGCTGCTGGCCCTGCACGGGCGAAGGGTAGAACACTTTCGGAATTGATGAAGCAATTGCTGAGTACTCCTGACTCAAGCCTTGGCCAACCCGTCGTGCATACACCGCAAGCGGCTAACCACTAGAAATAAAAAAAACACACCAAATTATTTAATCTTTTACTTGTGCCG
>CAYJOG010000225.1:0-5309 GCA_964371695.1 uncultured bacterium | reverse complement strand
GGCCAATGCCGGGGGTGTCTTTGGTTTCCTTCAGATAAACCTCACCGTCGGCCAGCACGCCCGAAGGCCCCACCAGCACCTTGGAGAGCTTGAGCCGGGCAGACCCCTTGGTGAGAGAAAAATCCGTCATGCCCACCAGGGCGTCTTTTTTCACTGACACCTTTTCCTGCTGCCGGACAAGCCGCAGATTTTCAAAAACGATGGCCACCGGCTCTTCGGCCATGGGCAACATCAACAGCCCTTCGCCTTTATATGCGCCCGTGTCGGCGGCGGGTTTCGCCGCTACCCCCGTCACGTTAAAAGGCCCCGCCCAGAAATCGGTGAGGTTTTCGCCCCCCACCTGGGCCAGGGCCTTACCCATGAAACGCACCACGGGGCTTTCTTTGTATTCGGGCTGGGTGATGCGCAGTTGCAGGGTGTTTTCGCCGTCTTTCAGGTCGCTCAGCACAAAAGGCAGCTCCACCGAATCGCCGCTGGAAAGAGCGCCGGATATTTCCTGCACCACTTCGCCGTTGAGCAGCCACTGACCAGAAACGGTTCCCCGTCCGGCCAGATTCACCACCGCCCGCGCCTGTGCGCCGGTCACCACCACGTCACTCATCCCCTCCACGTCCACACCGATTTCACCCACCTCCAGCGGCGTGGAAACACCGGTTTTGGTGAGGCGGATGGGGATGGCCTGCACAAACGTGGTGTCGTTGCCGTTGCCGTCCAGGCCGCGCCAGGTCCGCTCCATCACCAGGTCTGCCTCGCCCCGGCCCGACAACGCAAACGAGGCCACCTCCCAGGGAATCACCAGGGTGGTTTTCTGCCGCCACTCGGACTGGGCGGGAACCTGGAGTTCGGCGGTTTGCTCCGGCAGTTCCTTGGTCAAGCCACCCGGATACACCCACCGCAGATTCATGCGGTCAAACCGGGCCTGTGCGCCGCCTTTTTCGAGATAGACAAACTCCACCGGCACCTGCACGTCGTTGAGTTCCTGGGTCTGGGCCACCAGTTTTTCGGGAATCGTGGTCCAGGTCACCAACGCGCCCAACACCCGCAGCACACCGTCGGTGACGCCCTCCGGGGAGCCCAGCCCCGCCCGGTTGACCGCCCGCACACTCAGGTAATAGGTCTTGCCGGGCACAAGCTCCAGGTCGTTCAGTTCCAGCGAATCACTCAGCGGCGTCTCGCGCCAGCCCCGCACGTCCGTTCCCCCTGGCGTCAGGCCCAGGGCGTAATGCACAGAGGCCAGGCCAGACTGGGCGTCGCTGGCAATGATGCGAAAAACCAGCCGGTTCGACCCCCGGACACTGACGCCCTCGTCGGTCACCACGGGGGCCGCAGGGGGGGTGGTGTCAATCAGCAGGCCGTCGGTGCTGCCGACATTGCCCAGCACACCGGCCTTGTTCACGCCCCGCACACTCAGATAAACCGTGGCCCCCTGGGCCAGTTGCAGGCCGGCGAGACTCACGGTGGTTTGCGAGGTGCCCGTCCAGTCCTGCACCTCAACGCCGCCGGGCGTGGTTCCCAGGGCATATTGATAACTCACGGCCCCGGCAACCGCGCTCCAGGAGCCCGAATAACTGGCGGCATCAGCAGAAAAATCCACGTCCTGACTGCCGGAACCATCACTCAGCAGCGCGGGGGATCCCAGCCGGTTGGTGTCCACCTCGGTCTTGAGCAGATAATCGGGGTTGGCAGGCAGGGCGCTGACGTTGCCCGCCTTGTCACGGGCGCTGACGCGGAAAAAATAGGTGTGGCCGTTTTCGCCGGTGAACTGACGACTTGCGCCGGTGGGGGTGGTGGGCAGCCAGTCCAGCCACGCACCGTTTTCGCCATCGCGGTATTGCACCGTGATGCTTTCCACACCAGAGCCATTTGCGGTCTCGGTGGCAGACCAGGCCACCGTAAAAACAGTGCTGGCCTGAAACGCCGCGGCGGGTTCCGTCATGGCGGTGGTGGGCGCATTCGTGTCCACCAACACAAGAGAGGAAGCCTCGCCCACCAGTTGGTTGCCCACTTTGTCTGTGACCAGGGTGCGGAACCGGTAGCAGTTTCCGTTTTCGCCGCTGAAGCTCACCGTCTCCCCAAGGGCTCCCGCGGGTTGATTGGGGGTGTTGGCGTAGTCTCCAAAAGCACCGCACACACCTTCATTCACAGCGGCCTGGGCCACTTGCAGGACCACACCCGCCACACCGGCGCCGACGTCCTGCGCGGCGGCGAGCGTGACGGAAACGGCGGTGGTGCTGGCATAGGCGGCCACACTCACACTGCCCCCTGTGGGGTTCGTCATGTCCCGCGCCACGGTAAAGGCGCAGGTGTTGCTGGCGCCCGCGCCGTTGAAGGTGCTGACGGTGGCGGCTCCTTCAAAATTGCTTGTTGTGGTCCAGGTGTAGGTATAGGCATTGCCGGGATTGTTCACCGTGCCGCCAGTGGAGAACGTGTCGGGAAACACCAGCCGGTTGTGGCCCGACTCCGCGTCGGCTCCCGCTGTCACCGCCACACTCACCTGCCCCCCACCCGCGTTGCACCCGGCGTTGTTGTTGTAATAAAGGGTGGTGCCACTGGCAAACTGGCAGGTTGCCCCCGCAGCGGCGGTGAACCCCGTCACGGCGCAGGCGGCAGGCGGGGTTGTGTCCACCACGAAACCGTCGGTGGTCGCCACCGTGCCCAGCACGCCAAAGGCATCCTTGGCGCGCACCGAGACGTAATAACGCTGGCCGCTCACCATCGCCAGTCCCGTAAAGTTGTGCGTGAAGGTGGTGGCGTTGACTTCCGTGAATGCCACCAGTTCCGTGCCCCCGACGGTGGCGCCAATGGCGTAGTAATAAGACACCGCGCCGGTCACGGCGTCCCACACCGCCGAGAGACGGGTGGTTTCGCCAGTGGCGTCGATGTCGGTTCCCGCCGCTGCGCCGTCCACAAGGTTGGCGGGGGCGGGCAGGCCCGCGGGCAGCACGGTGAGCACCGTGCCGGGGTCCACGGTGGTGACGTTGCCCTGGGCGTCGGTGAGCACATATTGAAACTTGTAACACTTGCCGAACTGGGCGGTGAACGCCACGCCGCCCCCCGCCGCGCTGGTCGGCTGGTTGGGTGTATTGGCGAAAGCCCCAAACGCCCCGCAGGTGCCCCCCTGGGCAGTGTCGGTCTCGGTCACCTTCAGCACATTGCTGGTCAGGCCGCTGCCCGCATCGGTGACAGCGGCCACCGTCACGGTGAGGGCGGTAGTCGTGCTGCTGGCGGCATAGGTGAGTTCGCCGCCGGTTGGCCCGGCGGTGTCCTGCACCTTCAACTCCGTACCGGGGTCCACGGTGGTGACATTACCCGCGTTGTCGGTGAGCACGTATTGGAACTTGTAGCACTTGTTGTAGCTGGCGGTGAAAGCCACGTTGCCCGCCGCCGCGCTGGCGGGCTGATTGGGTGTATTTGCGACGGCCCCAAAAACCCCGCAGGCCCCCGCCGTCAAGGTGGCCTCGGCCACCTTCATCACGTTGCTGGCCAGACCCGATCCGGTGTCCGCCACGGCGTCATATCCCACCGTGATCGCGGTGACAGCGCTGCTGGCGGCATAAGTGAGCGTGCCGCCGGTGGGAAGGGTGGCGTCCTGCACCTTCAGTTCCGTGCCGGGGTTCACGGTGAGCGCATTGCCCCCGCCGTCGGTGACGAGATACTGAAACTTGTAGCACTTGTTGAAACTGGCCGTGAAATTGATGTTGCCCGCCGCCGTGCTGGCGGGCTGATTGGGTGTGTTGGCAAAAGCCCCAAAAGCCCCGCAGGCTCCCGCCGTCAGGGTGGCCTCGGCCACCTTCATCACGTTGCTGGCCACACCGGTGCCCACATCCGTCACTGCGTCATATCCCACCGTGATGGCGCTTGTAGCGCTTGTGGTTCCATAGGTCAGCGTGCCGCCAGTGGGGGCCGTGGTGTCCGAACTGTTCACCACCCCCAGACGCCAGAAGTCGGTGGTGGTTTCCCCCCGCAGGGCATAAAAGGCGTTGCCGGTGCCTGCCCGCGTCATGGCCGCGCCCTTGCCCGCGTTGGCGGGGGCCGGCGTGTCGGTGATGTTTTCCCACACATCCGTCACGATGTTGTAACGCATGTAAGTGGCGGAATTAAAAGCCTTTAAAACATAAATCCAGTCTCCCGCGCCGGGATAGGCGATGGACGTGCCATAGGCCATCGAACTGGGGGCGTTGGCTTTTGTCTGCCAGGTGTTGCCGCTGATGCTGTAGCGCCAGAAATTGGTCTGGCCCTGGCCCGCAAAACCGTAGATGTAATCGCCGCTGTCGGGATAAGCCAGACCGCCATCGTTCACCGAACTGGGGGCGGCAGCCATCACCGTCCAGGTGTTGGCGCTGATGCTGTAACGCCAAAAAGCGGTGCCCGCGCTTCCGGCGCCGGTGCTCTGAAAAGCGTAAATAAAATCATTGCCGGTGGAACCCAGGACGTTGTTGCCAAAAGAGCCGTTCACGTTGCCGGGGGCGTCGGCCAGGGCTGTCCAGGTGTTGGCGCTGATGCTGTAACGCCAGAAGGTGGGGGATCCCCCTCCCCGCAGGGCATAAATGAAATCACCGCTGCCGGGGGAAACCAGACCGCCGCAGTTGCCGATGGCGGCGGGGGCATTCGCCAGCGAGGTCCACATGTTGGCGCTGATGCTGTAGCGCCAGAACGTGGCCATACTGTTTCCCTGAAATGCGTAAAGGAAATCTCCGGTGCCCGGATAGGCCAGACTGCCCCCCTGAAACACCGTGCCCGGCGTGGCGGCAAGACTCACCCAGGAGTCGGCCCTGGCGGGCGAAAACCCTCCCAACACGGCAAACAACCCCATCAAACAGAGGATGAGGCGATGTTTTGGTGTTGGTTTGAGCATCTTCATGAGATATGACTTCCAAGAAAAAGAACTGGTCCACGCCTCCCATTGATTGGGGTTCCTCTAAGAATCCGCGTGTGAAATGGTCAAAAAATCGACCAGCAGGCTATTGGGGGCGACGGAGCCCCCTGAAAAAAAGATGACCCAAAAACATTGGGGCGCATTCTGACCTGCCCACCCCTGCCACAAGTCAAGCCAATTTCCTCAAAGAAGGAGCCGGAAGCCACGTATCAAAATTGGATACTTCCCTTTATTCTTGGACCAACCTACTGGGGGAGGTCAGTTCGCGCCCCTGAAGGAGATAGGCCGGATTGGCAGATTTGCTGCCAGATATACCGCCCAGCTGCCCGAAATGGTTTGGGCCTCGCCCACTTTGGGCTTTACCACCGGTTTTTCCGAAGGTCGGGCCACCCACTGAAAAAGGGTTCGTTTGTTCTTTGGCTCCCCAAGCGTT
>CAYJOG010000224.1:0-5320 GCA_964371695.1 uncultured bacterium | reverse complement strand
AGGAACTTTTGAAACAATCCTGTGGGCCGGAGGTGTTCGCGGCGCAAGCTGGCTTACAACTTGTTTCATAAATCCGTTCGTGGATTTATTCAACCGCCATGGCCGAGGCAAAGCCTCTGCCACGAGCGAGAAACCCTACAGGTTTTCAACCTTTCGGGTTTCGGGCAGGCCGCTATCGCCTTTGCTCGGCCAGATGCCCCAATGGGCATCTGGAAAGACCCCTCGCAAACTCATGGCCTGCCTTGCCTGCGCCGCGCCGGGCCGTAGCCATTCACGACGAATGGCAAGGCCATTAAAACCAATGAACATTCCTGCTGTTTTGAATGTTCATTGGTATGAGGTCCGGGACGAACACTTCTTCATGGAATGAATAACTGCTTGCCAGGACTGAACAAGCCTTTTTTAATATCAGCCATGGCCGGGTGGCGTTTGGGCGTTTGGGGGGTGGGGGTGGTGTGTCTGGGTTTACTGTGGCAGGCCGGTGCGTTTTCCGCGCCCGCTGGCAAGCCAAAAGAAAAATGGCAGGTGGCGCTGCAACGGGATTTTTTCAAGGTGATTCAACTGGGAGACCGCACCAAGGCGCTGGAGCTTTTGGGATATGGCGCGGGCATCAACTCCCGCAACGAACAGGGAGACACGCCCCTGCACCTGGCGGCGCGGGCGGGAGACAAGGAAATGGCGCGTTTTTTGTTGGCCAGGGGGGCAGACAAAACGGTTCGCAACAATCTCAAGGACACCCCCATGGACACCGCCGCGCAAACGGGGCGGCATGATCTGGCTTATCTGATTCGGGCTTATAAACCGGGGGGCCTGCCGCCCTTGCCATCTTCCAGCGCGTCCCAGCCGCCCCGCTTGCCCGAGGCCGCCAAGCCCGTCCGTCCTCCCCAAAAAGCAGAGTTGCCGGGGCCAAGGCTGGTGTTTCCCCGTGTGAGTGAAGACAGCACCCTGCTGTATCTGAACAGCGGCCTGCCCATGGACCTGAACCTGGGCAAGGGGTTTGTGCGCCTGAGCGCCATGGTGCGCCTGAGTAAAACCAAGGCCCTGGCCATGGGGTTTCTGCAAAAGCCGGAGGGGGACAAACCCGCACCCAAACCGGCGTTTGGTCATTCCGAGCCGGAGTTCTGGCCCTATGACCGCAAAATCCTCATGGCGGTGCAGCAGTTTCTGGCGTTGGTGGACTATCAGCCCAAGCGCCCTCTGGCCCAGGGGCAGTTTGTGCTGCGGTGGCCAGAGCAGGGCAAGGTACATGTGTTGCCCATGCAGCGCGAAGATCTGAGTCGCCGCCTGCTGGGTTATCTGCAAGAGGAGCGGGGCCTGACCTGGGTGCAGGAGGTGTTGTTCACCAGTTTTGTGGCCGCGCCCAATGAATAATCGGATTCCACGATTTGTTAAGAACAAGCACACGGATACGCAATATATGTCGCCATAATCAACAACTCCTGAACAGGTTGCAATCGGGACGGCCTTGTCGCAAACTCTCCCGAAAAGGTGACCCAAAATGAGACACTCGGTGGCAGCAAATTTGCCAATAGGTTTCTCATGTACCACTACCTGCTCAATCCCGAAACCCTCAAACCCCGTTTTATTGGAGGAAGACTGATGCGAAGCACATTGCATGGCGTGGCAAAACGAAGGGTGTTCCGGCCTCTGGGTGAGGAATGTTGCGGTCTGACGCTGGCCGAGGACATCTGGAACCAGACCCACACCCAGGTGATGGTGGGGCAGGGCGCCCAGCTCACCGAGGCGCTGATTGAAAAACTCGACACCATGGGGGTGCATGAAGTGCCGGTGGAGGTGGAAGAAGACCTTCCCCTGCCGGGCATGGTGGATATGTCCTTCTCCAGTTCAGGAGAAAGCTTGTCAGACGCCACCGGCGAAGAGGTTCTGCCGGGGGAGGCCATGGAAGGGGAAGTGGTTTCGCCGGAAAACACCCGCCGCACACTGTGGGAGCGGGACCAGTTGGTGCATGATGGCTCGGTGATGGTGTTCAGCCCGAATATCGCCCGGCGCGACACCATCTCCCGCAGTCTCATGCCGCTGAACACCGAGGTGCTCACCGCCACGAACGAAGAAGAGGCCCTGGCCATTCTGGCTCAGCGTCTGCCCTCTGTGCTGATACTGGATCTGCCCCTGGAGGGTCATGAGGAATGGGACGTGTTGCGGGTGCTGGAAGAAACCCAGACCCAGCACGTGCCGGTGATTGTGATTTCGGGCAACAACGACCGGGAGATGATCATGCAGGCGCGCCGCCACGGCGTGAAGTCTTATCTGATGTGGCCCTTTGACCCGGCCCTGCTGCGCGAGCGTGTGGCGCGCTTCCAGGGCGCACCGGCGATCTGACCGGATTTAAGCATTTTCGGAAATGGTGGGTCAGACATCGCCTGAAAGCCCCGCTCTGGATAGCGTCATTCCCGCGAAAGCGGGAATCCAGTTAAAACAAAAGCCTCTCCCTGTGCCTTCTCCCGTCGCAGATGGGAGAAGGTGGCCGAAGGCCGGATAATGGGCGCGGGTTGTCTTTTGGGATTGCGGCAGCATATTGATGCTGCCGGGCGCGCCCAGCGGCGCGGCAGCGCCGGGCGTTAAGAAAAAAGAAAAAAACTTTGTCTGGTTTTTGTTTCTTTAAAGGTTGCCCTCACCCGGCAGTGACCAGCCCAGGCTGGTCACTGCCACCCTCTCCCATCCTGCGGACGGGAGAGGGGATAGTTGGCGCATTTTTTTGTTGCTTCAACTGGATTCCCGCTTTCGCGGGAATGACGCCATCCGGCATGGAGTAGTCAAACGATGCCTGACTCACCACTTCCAAAAATCTCTACCGCCAATGACGTCCCCGCCTGTGGTCCCGCCGCCTCACGGCCACAACGCCGGTTCACGCCGGGGAAAACCATCCAGCCGTTTCAGGCGGTCCGCCGCCATTGCCGCAGTGGCGTGGTCATTTGCCGCCAGTGCCTCTGAGTGGAGAAGCCGGTAAAACCGCCGGGCGCTGTAACCACTCTGCACCTGCAACGCCCCGCTGGCGGTTTTGAGAAACGACGCGCTCAGTTTCAGCGCCCCCAGCCGCACCCCGGGGCTGGCCCCGGCCTGTTTCAGACAAACATACTGCGCCAGGCCAAAGTTCACCCCCATGGGCCGCAGCACCTCGCCCCGTTTTTGTTTGAGGGTGTTGGTGAAGGCCAGCAGGGGCGGCAGGGCCTCCTGCACCCGTCCGGCCCGGCACCACAAACCCGCCCGCGTGGTGGCGTGGGCCAGTTTCATTTGCCACTCAAAAGGGCCGGGGGCCACCGGGGGGGGCTGCTGGTCATAAACCAGCGCCAGCCGGTGATAAAAATCACGGGGCGATGAACAGGTGGTCAGCCCCATGGGCAAAACGCTGGCGAAACTGCCCAGGGGGCGCATGCCACGGGGCCGGCGTCTTTGGACGGGGGGCGAAAAACCCAGCAGGCCCAGGCCCGCCTGGGCGGGGTCCATATAGGCCGGAATGCCAAAATACACCATCGAAACTGGGGCGCAGACGGCAGATTTGGACCGCAGGGCCTCGGTGGGAGACACCACGCGGATTTTCCCCTCCAGTTGCAGCGCACGGGTTTGCTGAGCCAGCACAAAACGCCACAGGCCGTCCAGAAAACCCAGCCCCACCCATATTTCCGGCTGTTTGGATGCACATTCATCTTGTTTGTGGGCAAGGAGACGGTCGTGGTCACCCGACAAAAAGCCCCTGCCCTGTTTTTTAGTGGGTTCGCCGGTTTCATCCGTGAAACCTTGCGAACGACGCCGCACGGTCCAGCCCAACCCTTGTGGTCTTCTGTTTCCCTCAGCTTCTTTTGTAAAAGGTTGTTTTTGCACTTCCCCGGCCGCGCTGAACCGGCGGCGGGAACGGCCATCCTTGGCCTTTGGCCCCTGATGCCGCCATGCTTTTGATAGCCCGCAAGCAGCCTGAAAGCGATCTATCCGCGCCCCATGCTGTTTCAGGTCCCGCTGAAAATCGCTGCGCAGGTCCAGACTCATCATCCACAGGCGGGGGTGTTGCAGTTCGTTGCTGAGAGGGGCTACCAGCAGAAGCGGCAGAATCAGCCACAACACTTTGGGTCTGTTTTGCAGCCGCTGCGATAACCTCACCGCTGCCCACAGCGCCAAGGCTCCCCACAGGGGGGCATAGTGGCGGGCCAGCACGTGTACTTCTTCTTTTTGTTCTGAAACGATCACCAGCAGCGCCAGCACCAGCGCCCACAGGCGGGGCAGCCAACCCTCGCGCCGCCAGCCGCCCCAGCCCAGCCACAACACAAAAAAACCGGCGGGCAGAAATCCCCAGCCAGAGAAGGAGAGCTTCAGTTGCAGCAGGCTCAGAATCAGCGCGGCCACGTTGTCTTTGCCCGCCGCCATGTCGCCCGCGTCTTTCCAGAAACCCGCGAGCGCCAGAAAAATCACCAGAGGCGGCAGCGCCTGCACGGCCCACAGGCCGATGCCGCGCCCCGGCCAGCCCTTTTTTTGCCACTGCTGGACAAACCCCAGCCCCGCGCTCAGCAGCACCACCGGCGCGAGAAAAAACTGATACCCCGCCCCCAGCGCCCCCAGCAGACCCCGCCACACCGCCTGACGCATGGAGCGGGGCGGCTCCCACAGCCACGTCATGGCCACGGCCCCCAGGGCAAAGGCCCCGGCATAGGGGCGAATGCTGGCAGCCTGATCAATCAGCAGCGGACTAAAACCACACAGGGCGGCGGTGATCAGCGCCGGTGTGGGGCCGTGGCGGCGCGCCACAAAAAGCGTGAGAGCCACCATGCCCAGCATCTGCATCACCACCATGGGCAGGCGCAGCCAGGGGCCTGTGCCCAGCAGGCTTTGCAGCAGGTTCACCAGTCCGTAATCCAGCGGCGCAATGCCCGGCGTGGACCACAAACCCGTCCAGAAATCCGCCTGGGTTTCACCGGCGATCAACAACGCGTGCAGTTCATCTACAAACCACTCACGCCGGAAAACCGCCACCACGCGTAACCCCGCCGCCAGCCCCAGCACCACCCACAACAACAGGGGCGGCTGGTTTTCAGCGGATGAAATCGGTGTGTCGGGCAACCAGAGTTATGTTAGAGCCTGTTTCTAAATTACGCCCTGTGAAACAGGGTGTAACAGAAACAGGCTCTTGCGGGACATGGATGTCCCGCCCCAAAAGCCGAAGTGTTGAAAACACTGAGGTTTTTGCCCGTCAAGGGGGCTTCGCCCCCGCTGGCGGTAAGTTTATAAAGTCCAGGAGGGACTTTATAAACAGGTTCTTAGTGTCCTGTCCCATAAATAACTGAGCAAAGTTTTTCAAGTTTTGCCATGATGG
>CAYJOG010000223.1:0-5358 GCA_964371695.1 uncultured bacterium | reverse complement strand
CCCCAATTTTATAAAAAAAAAAAAAAAAAAAAAATATTGTTTTATTTTTTTATTCAACGTGTTACCCCGCGGGGGGGTTATTCACGGCGGAAGGTGCTGGTTTATATCGCCCAGCGGCCCACTATGTTGACCCAAACCACCAATCCAACGCTTTCGCCAGTGCGCTTTCGTTCGCAATGAGGGGGAACACACAGGTTCCCGTCACCTCCTCCACCTCATCAATGGCCAATAGGTTCATGGGGTTGACCATGGCCACCAACAAGCGGTCTTCCCGGATTTCCAAGGGCAACAGTTTTTTGGACCGGCAGAGGTCTACCGAAACCTTTTTCAAAATCACGGGATCGGGTGTGGCTTTGGAAACATCCACAAACCAAACCCCCATTTGCAGTCCGATGGCCTCGGTTATCTTTTCAGGAGTGACCAACCCTTCTTCTTCCAGAATTTTCCCTAAAAAAACACCGTCTCGTTGTTTTGCAATTTCCTTGACTCTCAACAGGTTCGTTTCTGTCAGTTGGCCCTGTTCCAGAAGAATATCCGCCAACCTTTTCTTTACCGGGCACAACTTCGGCGGAAGCCCCTCTCCCTCCCAACCAAAAGGCTTGGCCGGGTTAAACCCTGACGCCAGCAACCCACCCGCATGTTTCAAAAGCTGCCCCGGCTCTGGCGCTGTGCCTGTCCAGAGTTTGAAAGCCAGCCAGGCCTGATAAACCAGCATGGCCAGGCCGTCCAGCGTGTCCGCACCGGCGTCGGCGGCCTCACGAAGAAAAAGCGTGGGGCGGGGGCGATAGATCAGGTCCACCACCTTCATGCCGGGTGAAAAGGAAAGTCGGGCAGGTGTGTGATTGTCGTCTGGCGACATGCCCACCGTGGTGGTCTGCACCACCAGGGGGGTGGTGTGGGTCACGGTGGGGGTAAGTGCGCCAGTGCTGAGCGACAACCCCAGGGCGGCGGCCAGGGGCTTGAGGGCGTCTGCCTTTTCCACGGAGCGGTTCAGCACCAGCACGTCTTTTACCCCCCAGGCCGCCAGCGCCCACAGCGCCCCCCGCGCAGCGCCCCCCGCCCCCAGCATCAGAGCGCTTTGGGGGGCCTGATGGCCAAAGGTTTCCCGCAAGCTCATCAACAATCCTTCACCGTCGGTGTTGTGGGCGGCCCAGCCCCCCGTGCAGGGAACCAGCGTGTTGGCCGCGCCAATGAGCCGGGCGGTTTCGCTGGCGTCCACACTGTTTTCAAGAGCGGTGAGTTTGTGGGGCACCGTCACGTTCAGGCCATGAAAATCCAGCTCCCGCAACGCCGCCATGGCCTGGGCGCAGCGGGGGGTGTCCAGAGGCACATAAAACCCCTGCCGCCCCACCTGTTGCAGCATGAACGTGTGCAGGGCCGGGCTGAGGGTGTGGCCCAGGGGGTGGCCCAGCAGGCCCAGGCGCAGAAAAGGGGCGTCACTCATGGGGCGCTTCCGGGAGTGGTTTCGGCGGGTGCGGGCAGAGCCATGCCGCAGCCGGGGAACTCGCAGCGTTTCAGACCCATGGCCCCCATGGCCAAGCGCTCCATGGCGCGCATGATTTTGGTGAGCGGAAAATCCATGGCCGTGGCCGGGTCGGTCAGCACACTCACCAGACCCGCCCGGTTGGCCCCCAGAATGTCGGTGAAAATCTGATCCCCCACCATGGCGGCCTCCTGCGGCGACGCGCCGGTCTCTCGCAGGGCCTTGCGGATGCCGTAAGAAAAAGGCTTCATGGCGTTGGGCACACTGGCCACCCCAAGAGCCTGAGCAATGGCCGAGACCCTTGCAGTCTGGTTGTTGCTGATGAGCACCACATGCAGACGGCGTTGCAGGTCTTTCACGGCGGCTTCGGCTTCGGGAATCAGAACGTTGCCGTGGTAATGCACCAGGGTGTTGTCCACGTCCAGCAGCACTGTTTTGAGCTGGGGCAGGGCAAGCAGCGTGGGGGTGGCGTCGGCCAGCGAATGAAACACGAACTGGGGGCGAAGCCACATAAGGGCATGGTATACCGCGCCCCCTCGGCCCGTCATCCGGTAAAGGTAATATGGCGGGGTTGTCCTCACCCACGTTAGAAGAATTGTCGCCTCAACAGGCATTTTTTGTCCGCCGCTGGCCGGTGGTGCTGTTTGTGGTGGTGCTCACCGCCTGGGCCTGGCGACTGGGGCGACCCTACAGTGCCTATCGTGACGCCAACAGCCTGAACCAGCACCGCTGGGCGCTGAACATGGGCCGCATGGGTCTGGCCTCGGAGGGTGTGCCCGTGGTGGAAACCCGGCCCCCGGCGTGGCGGCGATTCCTGGAACTCAAGTATGAGAACAGCACGTTTTTTACCCTGCACCGCACCAAACCCATGGTGCAGATGGTGCATTACCCGCCGGGCCTGGCATGGACCAGCGTGCTGGTGTTCAAAACCATTGGCGACGACCCCTGGTGCGCCCGTCTGATTCCCATCGGTTTTCTGGCCCTGGGGTGGTGGAGCCTGTATTGGATCACGCGCCGGTTTCTCAGCCCCCGCCAAGCCCTGTGGGTGTGCGGACTGTTTGGCGGCGCACCGGTGGTGGTGGCCTTCAGCCAGCATCTGGACTATGTGCCGCTCAGTGTGGGGCTGGGGCTGGCCACCCTGCGGGCTTTTTTGGCCCACGAAGAAAACCCCTCCACACGGGGCAAGGTGGTGTTTTGCCTGTGGTGGCTGGTGGCGCTTTTTTATGGCTGGTTTGCCATGTTTCTGGGGGTGCTGCCTTTGCTGGGCGAAATCCGCCGGGGGCGAGGCTGGTTGTGGCGTCTGTTGCCCTATGGTCTGGCCCCGCTGATTTTTGTGGGGGTGCTGGTGACGTGGTTTGGCCACGTGGGCGGTGGCGCGGCGCTGGAAGATTTAAAAGAGCTGTTCACCAAACGCACCGTGGGCAACGCGGTGGAGGTGAACAACCAGTTCATGCCCATTCCCTGGCGGCTGTGGTTCACCGTGGTTCTGGCCCGGCCACTGCTGCTGATGTCGCCTCTGGTGGTGCTGCTCTATGCCGCCGCCTTTCGCCTGCTGCGCAAAAAAGGCCGCCCCTTCATCAAGGCTTTCATCAGGGGCGGCTGGCGCGACCGGACGGTTTTTGTGGAAACCTGCCTGTGGGCCTGGGGGCTTTGCCCCCTGCTGATTTTTCGTCAGGTGGCTTTTGTGCATGGTTATAACCTGATGTTTCTGGCCCCTGCCCTGGCCTGGACACTGGGCACACGGCTGGCGCGCCTGCCGGACTTCAAACAGGCGGCCTGGGCCCTGGTGTGGCTGGCGGCGTGGTTTCCCTCGGTGAAGCTGGTGAACACCTATCTGCACTCAGGCTTCATGAAACTCCTGGCCCAGCGCATCGAGAGCATCTCCGATGACCGCACCATCATCCTCACCGATCTTTACGACGAGGGCATCTGGAGTTGGGAGTATTACTACACCACGCGGCCCGTGATGTACGGCGTCAATTCGCTTGAGCGCCTGCGCAAAGCCCGCCGGGCCATTCCCCCCGGCTACAGGGCCAAGTTCTTCACCCTGCCGCTGCCCGGCGTGGACGCGGAAACCCACAGCGCCCTGTGGGCGTGGCTGAGCGCCCAGCACCAGCGCACTACCACGGGGGTTTTCTCGGTGTTTGATTTTTCCCAGAAAGCCCCGCAATGCTGGCTGAAGCCGGAACAGAACGAACCCCTGGCCACCTGGGGAGACAAGGTGCAACTGTGGAACGCCACGGGCAGGCTGGGGCGCAACCGCAAAGGCCCCTATCTGGATTACACCCTCACGCTGAACGCCCGCCGGGCCATGATGGCGGACCTGGCCCTGTTCACGTTTGTGCCCGAAACCGGCCAGATGGAAGCCTATCAACCCGTCAACGGCCAGTGGACCAACCGCCACTGGCCCCAGGGGCGGCGCTGCGTGAAACAACACCGGCGCATTTATCTGCCCCCCGATAAAACGCCAGAGCGCCTGAGCCTGCACCTGGCGTGGTGCGACCCCAACGCCATCAAGCCCCTTTGTCAAAAGGTGGGCCGTGAGCTGTTTGGTCAGGAGAAGCCCCAATGGTCGCGTGTGTTGCGCCTGCGCACGCCCCGTGACTGGAAAGGGGGCACCCCCCCCCCCCATCCCCTGCCCACCCGCAACGAACGCCTCGCCCAGTTGTATCAATACCAACTGGCGCTGCCGTTTTTGAAGGCATTTGAACTGGACCCGATGCTGGCGTGGTCTACCCGCAGCATCGAAGCCAGTTTGCAGGGCGACACCACCACCAGCTACGCCCTCAAGAGCAAGGCCATATACCGTCACCGGCTGATTCTGCTCATTGAGGCCATGATTCCCTATGCGCTCTCCACCTTTGCCCAGGGCTTGGGCATGGAGGCCATGAAAGACGCCAGCAAGCTGGGCAACCCCGTGGGGGCAGTGCGGCACGGTCTGTCGCTGGCTTATTTTCTGGTGCCCAGTTATGAAATGCTCTCGCAGGCGGCGGCGGTGATCTGCCGCCAACCGGTGGCCCCCGGCTGCACCACCTTCATTCGCGGGGCGGCGCGCATCAAACCCGACCGCATGGCCGAGATGGGCCTGATGGCCTATGGTCTGGGATACACCGATCTGGCCCGCGACCTGAGGCGCAAAAGCCCCCCCAGCGTGGCCCGCTCGGCAGTGAAGCTGCTGGTGCTTGCCCAAAAAGGCGGCCTGAGCGACCTGCGGGATTACGCCGGGTTGCTTCACGCCAAGGGGGAACTGCTGCCCGCCCTGGCGGTGATACGCCGCACGCTGCCCCCCGCCAAACTGCTGGGGCTTTATGCCAGCCTGGGGCCGGTGGTGACCCGCCGCATGTTGCAGCGCGACGCCTATTTTTACATCGACACCGGCGACAAGGCGGGCTTTAACGCCGTGATGAATTATTACGAACTGAATGTCAGGCGGTGAGCGGGATTAAAACCTGTTTATAAAGTCCGTCGTGGACTTTATAAACCCAACGCCTTTAAGGAGCAAAGCCCCTTCGGCGTGGCGAAAACCTGCGCTTTTTCAAAGCTCCGGTTTTCGGATGCGGACATCCATGCCCGCAAGAGCCTGTTGGGTGGTTTTTTGACCACTTTATAAACAGGCTCTTATGTCGAAGTCCTGCAACTGCTCCGCCGGTTCAACACGGGGCAGTTGCAATACTTCCTCCACCCGGCACTGGCCCACCGTGAACAGGTCGCCGCAATGAAAGCAGATCAGGCTCTCACCGGGACCATAACTGAAACCGGGCACCGAGTTGGTGTGGTGGCAGTGGGGGCAGTCCAGCGACAACGACAAGGGGGTTAACATGGTCGATGACTCCTTCTACCTTTTGGCAGGGTGTTGAAAAAGTCCGTCCTGGACT
>CAYJOG010000222.1:0-5386 GCA_964371695.1 uncultured bacterium | reverse complement strand
TCACCGAACCGCCGGACTTCGCAGCACCCATTTCCAAACCGGCTCATCGCTCAGGGTTAATGTTGTTTCGATTGAAAATTTGTATGAAGAAAAAGCTTCAGAGCCACGCTGGCGTCAATAACCCAGGGCATCAGGCGTCGCGGGTTTCGCGGATCAATGTTTCCACCGGGGTGATGTGTTCCGGCGGGGTCATGGCGCGGATTTCGCACATCTCCTGCAACAGTTCGCTGGGAGTGGGATGGGGACTCAATTCCTGGGGCAACCGGGCCATGATTTCCTCAAGGGCGCGGGCGTCAGAAAGACCAGATGCAGTCGCGCCCGGAGCATAACCCGCCTCCCGCACCGCCCGGACCCAGTCAGATGAAGACGCTTGGTGCTGCCCGGCCATGGGCCGGGTGTTCGCTTCGAGCAGTTCACCAGCCAGTTCTTCTGCCGAAAGCCCACACGCCGCCGCCCGCGCCTGCAGACCGGTAAATGTTTCTTCATCAACAGGCACCATCAAACGGACCATCACGTTCTCCCGAAAGAATCATAACATGCCGCAAAAGCTATCTCATTTGTGGCGGTGATAGGATGCGAACTCCCATGGCCTCTGATCTGCCCCTTGCCATTTCGCTGGCGGCCCACGGGGCCACCCTGGTGGTGAGCGTGGTGCAGGTTTACCGGGGCAAATTGCAGCCTGTCGGCCCAGGCATTCTCACCGGCATGGCGGTGGCCAGCCAGCTGATTGACCTGGCCGCCCGCGCCCAGGCCGGGCCGCCGCCCTGGCAAAACCTGAGCGGCGCGCTGCTCATGGCCAGCCTGCTGAGTGCGGTTTTTCTGCTGGCGCTGCGCACGTTTCTCAACGCCACGGGGCTTTATGCCTTTGGCTCGGCCCTGCCGTTTGGTCTGCTGGTGATGGGGGCGCTGATTCGTCACGACACCCAGCCCGCTGTGTCTGCCGGTGCGGTGTGGAGCCAGATTCACGTGCCCTTTGCCGCCCTGGGGCTGGCGCTGCTGGGTGTGGCCGCCATCGGGGCCGGGGCCTACAAACTCAAGGCTGGTCGGCTCAAGGCGCGGCAGGTGGGGGGCATGGCGGGGTTGCTGCCCTCTCTGGATCGCCTGGACCGCATTGTGCTGGTGGGGGCCTTTGGAGGTTTTGTGTGCCTCACCCTGAGTCTGGTGACCGGTGCGCTGTGGGCCAGCCACGGCCAGCCGGTGGGCGGCCCGAAATGGCACCTGAAGGAGATCGCCTCGCTGCTGGCCTGGGGGGTGTATGCGGCCTATCTGTATATGCGGCTGGTGGCCCGCTGGCAGGGGGCGTGGCCCACGGCGCTGCTCCTCACCGGCTTTGTGCTGGTGGGTGTGGTGTTTGTGGCCAGCGGGTTTTAACAAGGCGCCTGCCAGACCCGGAACAGATTTGGATGTCATGCAACTGGGTGTCTACAACGAAACGCTTTCCCCCGGCCAACTGATGGCCCTGGGGGCCCCCGGCCTGTTGGGGGAGTTTCAGGCGGCGTTGGGCTTGGCGGTGTTTTTGCCGACTCAACCCCCGCCCAAGCGGGGCGTGGGAACGTGGGGGGATCTGCTGGCTCTGGCCCACGCACTGCACCAGCACGGCGCAAAACTGGTGCTGTGGCCGCTGGTGGAAAAAGAAAACGGTTACTGGATTCACGAAGGCAACGTGGCCCTCGCCCACCAGCGGCTGAACGGTTTGCTGGACCTGTTTGAACGCCACCGCGCCCCGCTGCACGGCGTGGTGCTGGACCTGGAAACACCCTGGGAAACAGCCCACGCCATTCCCCGCCTGCTTGGGCGGGGAGACCTGCTGGGGGCGTGGCGACTTTTGGCCAGCCACCGCCAACCCGCCCGTTTTGGTCAGGCTGTGGCAGCGCTGGAAGACTGGCGGCTTGCGCTGAAAACGCGGGGCCTCAGCACCTGGGCCGCCATCATCCCTTTTTGCGCCGAAGAACTGGAAACCGGCGGCGTCTGGTTGCAGGACATGCTGGAGACACCCTGTTTTTCGAACCCCTGGGATCACCCCAACCTCATGCTCTACAACAGTTACCTGCCCCATCATGTTCCCCTGTTGCGCCTGGGCGGGGCGGCTCAGCGGCTGGTGTATGAATATGGTCTGCTGCTGCGTCGTCACGCAGGCGAGGGCGCGGCCATCACGCTGGGCAGCACCTGGGAGGGTGTTATCGCGGGCAACAAGGGGCTGCATTTTCACCATCCCCGGCAACTGGCCCCCGACGTAGCGGCGGCCAGGGCGGCGGGGGTGCGTCACCTGTGGCTTTATTGCCTGGAAGGTGTGCTGTTTCAGGATCAGGCCCTGCGGCGTCCCCGTTTGCCCGACGAACAGCGGGCCTGGTTGTCTGTCCTGCGGGACACCCCCGCTGCCGTGCCGCCCCCCAGCCCCGCCCTCACCCTGGCGCGGAGCGCGTTGCAGGGTTTTTTGAGGCTGAGTGAGAAGGTGTTTTAGCAGGGTGTTGATCAACACCCTGCTAGCGCTTCCTGATTTCAGCGGCCTCTGGATAAACCAGACCCACGCGGCGGCGGGCCAGTTTCTGCGCCCTTGCGGCAAGGAGATCCTCCGGCAGCCAGGTGTTGAGAAAGCCCGTCAGGCGCAGCAGGCCAACTTCCTGGCCGGGCGCTGCACCGCCGGTCAGAGAATTGGAGATGATCGACAACACGAGATCTCGCTGTGGTCCGGGCAGGGGCCAGTCTGGGTGGGGATGCTTGCGCCACCATCCGGCGAAAACCCACGGCGCGGGGTGGCCACTGGACACCGCCCGGCGCACCACGTCGGTTCCGCCGCCCCGCATCAGGGCGGGCAAATCTTCAGGAATCAGGTTTCTCAGCCGCCCCTGTTTCGCCAGCGCCGCCAAGCCATTGTTTTTGTCGCCGTTCAGGCCCAAACACAGGGCTTTTTCCTGCTCAAAAATGCGGCCGGTTTGTTGTGTGAACTGCGCCGGTGCGCCCCGGCCCCAGGGTTTTTCAAACACCTCGCGGCAGGTTTTGCCGCTGCCGGTGTAGCGCGCCCAGGCCGAGGTCAGCGACGCCGCCAACATGCCTTTTTGCACCGGCGTGGTCCGCAGCAGTTGCAGGATTTCTGCACCGGCAGCGGTGCGGTGCGGCCCCTTGGCCAATCGCGCCAGCCACGGCCCCGGTGCGCAGGGGCACAACCACTTCAGGGCCGGGGCCTTCGCCGCTGTGTCGCGCCGCGCCAGGGCCGTGTGGGTGTCGTCGAAATACCGCAGCGTGAAATCGCCCCCTGCGGGATATTCGGCATAGAACAGGTCGCGGTCCAGCGAAATGCCCCGCACCACACTCCGGGCGTCATATTTCCGCGCCACCGCCGTGAGCTTCCAGGGCTGGCGCTGCAAACGGTCATAGTCGGCGTAAAGTTTTTCGTCATAACCAAAACGGGGGTCTACAAACGTGCCGAAGCGCGGAAAAAACCGCCAGATGAGGAAACCGCCGTCGTGCATGTCGTGCATCAGTCGGCGCGAAAAACCGTGCCGGGCTGCGAAAAACAGCGCCTCCTGGGGATAGTTGTAGGTGCGCAGCTCCAGCGCCGGGTCGGTGGGCCGCAGGGGCAGGATCAGCAGCGGGCATAGCACAAGCGCCCCCCATCCGGTCCAGCGCTGGCGCACCATCGCCAGCCCCGGCAGGGCCATGCCGGTGAACACCATCACCGCCACAAACGCCACCCGCGTGTGCTCCAGACTTTTGAACAGCAGAAAACCAATCAGCAGCGCGTCGGTCAGCAGCACCAGCCACCCCCGGCGCAGTGATAGCCCCAGCGCCAGCACCAGCAGGCCCCAGAAGGGGGCCTGTTCCCACCCCTGCACCATGGTGAAAAAGGGCAGGTATTCGGGAATGCTGGCCACAACGTGGGAGCGGTCCATGTTCACCGCCACCGCCAGCAGCGCGGGGCCGTTGGGGTTCACGAGACACATCAGCCCCAGCACCAAAAGCGCCAGCGTCTCGGCGCGCCAGTGGCGGCGGGTCGTTGGCTCCCCCGCCAAACGCCGCAGCACCCACCAGCCCGCCAGCATCGGCCCCATGAAATAAAGGCCGTGCAGGTTGGCCCACAACATTTGCAACAACCACAGGGGCCACCATGTCGCCAGCCGCCCCGGCTCGGTTCTGGGCAAAAACCAGAACCACGCAAAAATCAGCGCCATGCTGAACAGCTCCGGGCGGTCGTGAAAACGCCAGCGCAGAAACACCATGGCTGCCATCAGCACCAGCGCCGCCACGCCGGGCCGCGCACCGGCCCTCAGCGCCGTGGCATAAGCCAAGCCAAAGGCCGTGAGAATCAGACCGCCCCGCAGGACATAAAGCCCCCCCACGCCGCCCAGTTGCCAGCTTGCCCACAACAGCAGTTGGGCCAACCACTGAAAGTTCACCCACGGCCCATGGGGCGTCACCCACGAAAAATGGTTCTCCCGCAAAAACAGGCCCTTGGTCCACAAAATGTCAGCGGTTTTCAGATGCCAGAACAGGTCGGGGTCGCCCAGGGGTTTGAGTTGCGCCCACACCAGCGCCCCCAGCAGCAACAGTCCCGCCAAGACGGCTTGTGTTTTGGGAAATGCCTCTTTCCCTGCCGGTGTGTCCGGGACAGATGAGGGCGCAGAACTCACCACAACCCCGCGATCATTTTTCTGAAGCTCATGCACTGTTTTTCGCCTCGCCGCGCCGGTAAACCGAAAAACAGGAATGCCTTCTTCCCCCTCTCCCCTTGAGGGAGAGGGTTGGGGTGAGGGGTTTGTTCAAGAGCAAAAAACCATATTTTTTGGAGTTTTTGTCCATATTTCGCCTCGGCACTGTCGTGCCGCTGGGCGCGCCCGGCAGCATCAATATGCTGCCGCTTTCCCAAAAGACCACCCGCGCCCATTACCCGGTCCTGCGGACCACCCTCTCCCCATAGGGGAGAGGGAACGATGTCCGATTTTGATGACCCACACAGATGACCCATGCCAAGGATTCCTAAAAATCCACTTCGCGGCCGCCCCGGCTGTGGCGCACGTCCTGTTCGCCTTCGGCGGGGGGTGGTGTGGCGCTTGTGCGGTCCTGGCTTTTGGTGGCGGAAACAGCCCGCAGGTTGGCCCACTCCCGCAGGGCCTGAATCTGTTCTTCCTGTGTCACCGAAAGGGGCACGGTGCTGGCGATGGCGAACTCAAGATCCTTGAGCGTGAGGGGACGGTTCTGTGAAAAGGCCTCGAACAGCGCGCTGATGACCACCTGCTCTATTTCCGCCCCCACAAACCCTTCGCTCAGGTCCGCCAGTCGGTTCAGCGTGGTGTCGTTCACGGCGAACTCGCCCCGCGCCTCGGGGTTTTTCAGGCGCTTTTCCAGATGCAGGCGAAAGATCACCCGCCGCTCCGCCGGTGTGGGCAGG
>CAYJOG010000221.1:0-5391 GCA_964371695.1 uncultured bacterium | reverse complement strand
TCACCAAACCACCTGACTTCGCAGCACCCGTTTCCAAACTGGTTCATCGCTCAGAGTTAATGTTGTTTTGGTTGAAAATTGGTGTGATAATCCGCGATTTTCCTCTCAAACCTGACAGCAATGGGCGAGGACGCCTGTGGCTACTCGCCCCACCAGAACTGGTTTTTTTCTTTTGTTTGACTGGATTCCCGCTTTCGCGGGAATGACGGCGGATGGGGCGGTCTCTGTTCTTTCCTCTGGCCTCCTGTCTCCAGCCCCGCAGCCTTCGCGGACAAAATGCCGACCTGTGGGAATGGCAAGCGCTCAAGGAGAAAGGGGGCAGCCTGCAACGGGCAAGCGCCGCATAATTCCAAACCCATTCGGGAGCCGCCTGCTTGCTTCGTTCTTTACAGGTGAACTATCATGGTTCCACGTGCCCCCCAGAGGTGACATAACCCCGTGAAGGTAACTTTCTGGGGAACCCGGGGGAGCATCCCCACCAGCGGACCCAAATATGTGGGTTACGGAGGAAACACGCCCTGCGTGCAGGTGCAGCTGGAGTCCACCAAGGACGTGGTGGTGTTCGACAGTGGCACGGGTATCCGTGAGCTGGGGCTGCGGCTGGTGCAGACCGCCCGCGAGCACAGCCGGGTGATTCACCTGTTCCTCACCCACGCCCACTGGGATCACATCCAGGGGTTCCCATTTTTCATTCCCGCCTTTCTACCCGACTTCACCATCCATTTTTATTGCACCAAAGACGCCAAGGCCGTGCTGGACGGCCAGATGTCCGCCCCCTACTTCCCCGTCACCATGGACATCATGGGGTCGCAGAAACATTTTCACCTCATCACCGCGCAGGACGCCGTCACGGTGGGCGAGGCCAGGGTCACCAACATTCCCACGCCCCACCCACAGGGTTCCACGGCGTTTCGCATTGACGAAAAAGACAAGTCACTGGTGTTCGCCACCGACACCGAACACGCCGCCGGCACGGTGAATCAGCACTTGGCAAAATTTGCGAAAAATGCCGACGCACTGATTTATGACGCCCAGTACACACCAGAGGAATACAACGCGGGAAAACAGGGCTGGGGCCACAGCACCTATTCCGAAGCCGTGAAGCTGGTGCAGGCGGCTGGCGCAAAAAAACTGGTGCTGTTCAGCCACGACCCCGGCCACGACGACGACACACTGCACCAGATTGAAGAAGCCGCCAAGGGGTTGTTCCCCGACACCCTCAGCGCCCGCGACGGCCTGGACATGCCGCTTTAGCCGCAGGTTTCAACCCGCTGTAAAATCCCCGACATGACCACCACCACGCTGCCCGCCTTCGCACTGAACGCCGCCAACGCCACGCAGGGATTTATGGAACTGCCCACGGGGCGGGTGCATTACCGGCTGGAGGGCAGCGGCCCCGTGCTGGTGCTGTGCCATGGTTATGGGGCCAACCTGCACATGTGGGCGCAGCAGCGCCAGGCCCTGGGCGAGCGATTCACCCTGCTGAGCTGGGACACACCGGGCTTTGGCCTGTCAGACGGCCTGAAGGGCCGCCACACGGTGGAGGACTTCGCCCGCGTGCTGGCCAGCCTGATGGAAGCGCTGGACATCACCGAGGCCCACGTGGCGGGGCTTTCCATGGGGGGGTTGACCGCCCTGGCCTTTGCGGGACTCTTCCCCGAAAAAACCCGGTCGCTGTCTCTGTGCGACACTTTTTCATCAGAGCTGCCCCTGGCGGGCAAGTTCCTGTTTGGCCTTTATCACCTGCGGGGCGAACTGGGTGACGACCGCTTTGACTGGAAAGGCCGACTGGAACACCTGGACAACCACCCCGACCGCGCCCGCTGGGGCGTGCCGCCCGAAGAACGGGGCGCGCACCTCATCACCCTGTCGCACCACGCCGACAGCGGGGCCACCGCCCGCGCCGCCCAGGTGGTGGTGAACCGCCCCTGCCACCGCGAGGTGCTCAAGGGCTGGCGCAAACCCCTGCTGCTGGTCATCGGCACGGCGGACGTTCTTTATCCCTACACCCTGGAGATGAACACCGACAACCCCAACAGTCATCTGGTGGTGATGGAAAGCGTCAACCACGGCACGGCGGTGATTCACCCCCACGCCTTCAACCGCGCCATGCTGGATTTTCTGAAGGAAGCCGAGGGGGGAACCTTCACCCCCCGCCGGGTTTATCAGCCCGCCGGTTTTCCCCTGCCGCCCCTCGAAGACGCCGACGACACACTGCTGCAAAGCCATGTGCGCAGCACCTCGGTGTGGGGCGCATTGCCCGATGTCCTCAACCGCCTGGTGTGGGCGTTGTTCAAGTAGAATGAACTGGTCAAGGAGGAAACCATGAGTAGTCAGAATAAAACCAGTTCAGCAAAAATAACGCGTTTATCCCTGACCAAGTTTACCGGTTTTGAGCAACTTGACTGGCGTCCCTCGCCGGGCCTTAACGTGCTGATTGGCGAGAACGGAACTGGAAAAACCCATCTCTTAAAAGTTTTATACGCCGCCATTACTTATTCGCTGGGAAGCCAACCCCGCCTGTTTTCAGAAAAGCTGGTTTCAGTATTCAGACCAGCCGACAACGGCCTTGGGCGGCTGGCAAAAAGAGGGCCGGGCGTTGCATCCTGCACGATAAGGGTCTTTCGTGGAAGTCAGCGTATTTCATTAAATTTTTCCACAAAGAGTGTAGACCCAAAGGAAATTAAAGAGAAACCAAAGGATTGGACAACAGATATTCCAAAATGCACGTTTATTCCAGTTAAAGAAATGTTGGCTCACGCCGAAGGCTTCAGCTCTATTTACTACACCGCAAATCTTCCTTTTGAGGAGACGTATGTAGATATTATTCAACGCGCATTGCTTCCCCCTCCGCTTGGGCCACCCGATAAAATAAGGAAGAATCTTATGAATATACTCGAAAAATCAATGGCGGGCAGTGTTGAGGTTCGCGGGGAGAAGTTCTTTCTCAAGGATAAAAACGGGCGATTGGAGTTTCCTCTTGTGGCAGAGGGCCTTCGCAAGCTCGCCCTTGTTTGGAAGCTTGTTCAAAACGGTCAATTGGCCGACAACGCCATCCTTTTCTGGGACGAACCAGAGGCAAACTTAAACCCGAAGCTGGTCGAAACCGTGGCAGAAATCCTTCTACAGCTCCAAAGGGAGGGTGTTCAGATTTTTGCGGCAACCCACAGCTACATTCTTGCAAAGGAGTTGGAGGTTCAGAAAACAGACAAAGACAAGTTGCAGTATCACTGGTTCTTCAAAGAAACTGTACACCTTGAAAAAAAAGAAGCCCCTTCTCTTTCTGTAAGAAGTTCTGGCAGCCTTGCGGATCTGACAGGCAATCCAATAAGTTCTGCTTACTCTTCGGTTCTTGAAAAAGAACTTGAGCGAATCATAGGGAGCTGAAAAATGGTTACGCTTGTTGAAGAGGAACTGGAATTCTCTTTTCCTGCTGGATCAAGTGCCAGAAAATTTGATACCCAGGGGGAGTCGCAGCCCTTGGGGATGAAGCGCGTTGATTTCATTTTAGAGAATAACGGAAGGATGCTGTTTATTGAGGTGAAAGATGTTTCTACCCGAACGAAACAAAAAAGCAAGAAGGGCATCAATGAGCAAATACAAATAAAGGATTGGCTTACTGGCGCCTTTGTGGAAAAAGCCCGCGACAGCTATACCATCCTTCACCTGCTTGCAGAGGATAAGGCACCGATTGATTATATTGTTTTGATTGTAACAGACAACCCCCTGGACGCTCCTCTGCTTCTTTCCTGGAAAGAGACGTTGTTGTCGCGGTTAAGGAAGGAGGGGTCCAAGGCTTGGGTGATTGAATATGTCAAAAATGTGCAGGTCCTTGATTTGGACCGGTTCAGAAAAATACCCGGGTTCTCCGTGTCAAGGCAGAGAAAAAATTAAAGCAGCCTTTTTGAGATCCCGACAAGTGCTGCTAAAATGTTGACCGATCATCTGGTCTGTCAGTGATCTGGCCCTGCCCCCGGAAAGTCCGGGGGAAAGCTCTGACCCTTCTTCGCCCGCCTCATCCTCCGGCGAAAAGGGGATTTTTCATCAGGAGGCCGATATTGCCCACGCAAAGCACCCTCAAGTCCATTCTGCCGCCGCCGGGCCTGCCCCTGGCGTGGCAATGCTGCGCGCCCTGGGCGGCGTCTTTTGACCTGCGCATCAGCCCCTACAAGGCCAGCGTGGTAGACGCCAACCTGTTCCCCGCCGGCTGGAGCCACCTTTCTGAAAACGCCCGCCAGCGCGCCGCTCTGTCTCTCAGGGCCTGGGCCAGCCGCATGTTGCTGGGGCCGGGCGCCACCGTGTTGCTGCTGCCAGAGTCCCACACCCGCAACACCGGTTACTGGAGCAACGTGGCCACGCAACTGTCGGTGCTGCAAGAGGCGGGACTAAGCCCCGTTCTGGGCTGGATGATGGAGATTCCCCTGCCCGGCGAAGTGATGGGCCTGGGGGGCGAAGTGTTGCGCCCCGCCGCCGTGCGCCGCGAGGGCGACACGCTGTGGGTGGGAGACCTGCGGCCCGACGCCGTGCTGCTCAACCATGATCTTTCTGGCGCGCTGCCGGGATTGCTTGCGGGTGAACTGACCCAGCCGCTTTATCCCCACAGCAACCTGGGCTGGCAAAACCGCCGCAAGGACACCTTCTTTCTGCACCTGGAACGTTTTGCCATGGAACTGGCCCCCAAGCTGAATCTGGACCCCTGGCAGATCAGCGTGTACACCCGCGCCGTGCATGAACTGAACGTGGACAGCCGCGAGGATTTGCAGCGCGCCGCCGACACCGCCCAGGAACTCATGGACCTGCTGGCCGACACCTATCGCCGCCACGGCGTGACCGAGACCCCGCGCCTGTTCTTCAAGAGCGCCAGCGGCACCTATGGCATGTCGGTGAAAGTGATTGAACGGCCCGAAGACCTGCTGGCCCTCAACAGCCGCGACCGCTACAAACTGCGCACCGGCAAGGGCAAAACAGAGGTGCGTGATTATCTGCTGCAAGAGGCCGTGCCCACCTGCCAGCAGGTGGACGGCGCGTGGGCCGAGACGGTGGTGATGGCCATGGCCGGTGTGCCGGTGGGGGGGTATTACCGCTACCACGCCGAGAAAGGCCCGGTGGCCAACCTGAACAGCACGGGCATGAACTTTGTACCCATGGGCGACGAAGTGTTTGAGGCCCTGGGGGGCACCAGCCTGAGCGCGGCGGCGGCGTGGATCGCCATGCGCGCCGTGGCCTGCGAAGTGACCCGCAGCACCCCCGGCCACCTGCTGCGCGCCCCCTGCCCCGGCGCGGTGGAGCAGGGGTAGCGACTCACCTCCACAGAGCCTCTCCCCCTCCCCATTGAAGGGGAGAGGGTAAAAGAAAAGCCGCCGCTCTTTACCCTCTCCCGTCGTCAGATGG
>CAYJOG010000220.1:0-5393 GCA_964371695.1 uncultured bacterium | reverse complement strand
GTGCGGGGACAGCGTCCCCGCAAGAGTAAAAAATATTTAATTTCTGATTTCCTCCTGCGCTACGTTTTGGGTTTGATGGTCGGCCTGCTGTTGCAGACCAGCGCGTGGGCCAAAACCACCCCGGCGCTGGGGCTGGAAGAGGCCCTTTACCTGGCGCTGGAAAACAACCTTTCGGTGCAGCTCAAAAGCCTGGAGCCGCTGCGCCTGCGTCTGGAAGAACGCATTGCCCGATCAGACTTTGACCCGGTGGTGTCCGCTGAGTTACGCCGCGAGGGTGGTGAGGTGCAGGGCCGCACCTCCGGGCGTGTCTCAGTAGCGCGCAAACTGAGCACGGGCCTGACGGTGCAGGTGAGTCTGGCGGCGTCTTCTCCCCCGGCGGGGCGCAAAACCGGCCTGGAGCTGGGCAGCTCGGTGGGGGTGACACTGCCTCTCAAAAAAGGCGCAGGCAAGGTGGTGAATCTGGTGCGGGTGCATCAGGCCCAGGTGGCCACGGCGGCCTCTCAGGAAGAAGTGCGCGGCGTGGCGTTGTCGGTGGCGTCGCAGGTGCTGCAGGGTTATCTGCGGGTGGCGCTGGCCGAAAAAAAGCTGGCCATTTATCAGGAATCCCTGGCCGTGGCCAGACGACAATTGGCCCAGACAGGTTTTCTGATTGAGGTGGGCAAGCTGGCGGGTGTGGAAAGGGTGGCGGCCCAGGCTGAGGTGGCGGGTCGGGAAGAGGCCCTTCTGGGCGCACAGGGCGAGGTGTCCCGCTCCAAATTGCTGCTGGCCCGCCTGATGAACCAGACCACCCAGAGCGACTGGGGAAAATCCCTGCACCTCGCCCCCGAACTGCCCGCCGCCACGAACCGCCTGCTGCCTCTGGCCGGGCATCTTCAGTCGGCCCAAAAAATGCGACCCGACCTGAAACAGGCGCGGATGGACCTCCAGCGGCGGGATCTGGAAGTGGTCAAAACGACGGATGGCCTGTTGCCCCGGCTGGACGTGTTCGCCACGCTTTCGCGTCAGGAAAGGGTGTCGAACCTGTTTGAGACGGCTGACCCGCTGCTGCCCCTGGGCAGTGGTTATGCCGTGGGTGTGCAGATGGAATTTCCCCACGGCCAGAACGCCGCAAAGGCAAGTCACGCCCGCACCATGCTGAGTGTGAAAGAAGGCCAGTTGGCCATCCGCAACCTTGAGCAGCATATTGAAGAAGAAGTGCGCCAAGCCTATCTGGACGTGGAACTGGCCCGCTCGCAGCAGCAGGCGGTGTCGGCCACGCGCCGCCAGCAACAGGCCAAGCTGGACGCAGAAGTCGCGAAGTTCAAGGCCGGTTCCTCCACGCCGCTTCTGGTGGCCCAGACCCAGCGGGACCTGCTCGCCAGCCAGATCAACGAGGCCGAAACCCTGGTGGGGTTTTACCGCACCCTGGGTGTGCTGCTGGAGGCCGACGGCAGCCTGCTCAAATCCTACGGCCTGTCGGTGAAGGCCAAAGACTGAGCGCTCTCATAGCTTCGCCTGAAGCAACTCCCGGTTTTTGCGATACACATAACCCAGCACCATGGCCACGGCCTGATACATTTCCGGCGGAATCTGGTCGCCCACTTCCAGCGCCATCAGCAGTTGCACCAGGTCTGCGTCCTGCGTCACCGCCACGTGGTGTTCATTGGCCAGGGCGATGATTTTTTTCGCCAGTTCACCGGCTCCCTTGGCCACCAGCACCGGCGCGGTGCTCTGGCCGGGGTCATATTGCAGCGCCACGGCCTTTTCGATGTGCCGGGGGGCATCCGCCTCAGACTTTGACATCCAGGCCCCCTTCCGCCTCTGGGGCGTGGCCTTTTTCGGGCAACCGCGCCACCGCCGGGGCCAGTTGCAACCCGGCCTCCCTGGCTTCGTTCTTCAGTTCCTCCAGCCCCTGACGCAGGGCCGCCAGCGCCTGGCCCTCCCGTGCGCGCAGCAGGGCCTTGACCCCGCCCGCTCCCTTGCCCGTCTTCAGCCGGGCCTGCACGTCTCCCAGGCCGCTGAGTGAAAAACTGAACACCAGCTCAATGTCTCCAGATTCACCGGCGGCGGCGTTCACCTCCACCTGCACCGGATTTTTTTCGGCGGGGTCGGGGCTGGGCAGGGCCAGTTGCAACGGCTGATGTTGCCACTGACTGAGCACGTGACGTGCCTGCTCGGCCCAGGCGGCGGCATCGCCCGTCTGCCGCAGCAAAGCGGCCAGCACGGCGGTGTCCGGCCCATTTTCTGCGGGCAACAACGCCTGACGCAGAGCGCTGTCCACCAGTTGACCGGCGATTTTTTGCCGGGCCTCGGGGCTGGCCTGCGCCAGTTCCTGGGCCAGTTCTTCGGGCGCAAGACCACTCAACAGCGCCGCCGCCTTGGCGCGGAGGTCAGGCGTGAGGTGCAGCAGCAACTGGTCTTCGGCGGGCAGGTGCGCCGACTCTGCAAACGGCGTTTCGCCGGGCACTGGTTTTTTCCACAACCGGCCCAGAGCGGCCATCAGGGCGGGCGGCAGGTTTTCCAGCAGTTTGGCGTCGTGAAACACCTGGGCCAGGGCGCTGGGGTCGCCCCCCTGCTCCAGATACGTCATCACCTGCTGCACCGCCCTGGGCGTCACCGGCAGACTGGCCCTGAGCAGGGTGAGCACGGCGGCCTCGGTGGTGTCGCTCTGTGGCAGGTTCAGCGCGGCGAGGGCCTCGGCCACCGGGTCGGGCAGATTGACGTTTTGTGCGCCGGGCGTGGCCACCGGTCGCACCCACACCCGGCCCTCCTGCTGGCCCAGCACCTGCAAGCGCAGCTCCTGACCCACCTTCAGCGGCACTTCGCTTTCTGCGAGCAGTGTTTTGTCCTGCACCCGCAACACCACCTTGCCGTCGTGAAAACCCTCCACCCGCGCCGTCATCACCCTGGCCTGCCCCTGACCCAGGCGCATCAGGTTGGACCACATGACACCATCGAGGGAAATGAGGCTCACACTAAGAGCCTGTTTATAAACGAATGAAGGTTCGTTTGCAAACAGGCTCTTGCGGGACATGGATGTCCCGCTTCAAAAGCCGAAGTGTTGAAAACACTGAGGTTTTTGCCGGGCGAAATCCACGGAAGGATTTCCCGGTTTTGCGCGGGCTTTGCCCAAGCAAAACCAGCCCGCAAAGTTCAGGACGAACTTTGCGGGCAAACAAAGGGTGGCTCTGCCCCCGCTGGCGGTGAGTTTATAAAGTCCAGGACGGACTTTATAAACAGGTTCCAGAAGTATACGAATGACAAGCTGGTCCCTGGTCAGCCAAGCCACCACAATGTGTCGGTGCTGATCCAGTTCACCGCCACAGGGCCCGAACGCCTGGACCACGCCCTGCTGGCGGCCTCTCAGGGTCAGGGACTGGCCCACAGCCGCAGCCAGTTGCAGAAGTGGGTGAACGACGGACTCGCCTGCGTCAACGGCGAAACCGAAAAACGCCCCGCCCGCAAACTGGCGGCGGGCGACACCGTTGCGCTGCAACTGCCGCCGCCCGCCGCTCCGGCATTTGAGCACCCCCGCGACGCGCCCTTTGAGGTGGTGTTTGAAGACGCGCACCTGCTGGTGGTGAACAAACCCGCCGGTGTGGTGGTGCATCCGGGGGCGGGCACCCACGCGCCCACACTGGTAGAGGGACTGCTGGCGGCGGGAAAAACCCTCAGCCCCGTGGGCGGCCCTCTGCGCCCCGGCGTGGTGCATCGTCTGGACAAGGACACCAGCGGCCTGCTGGTGCTGGCCAAAACGGAAGCAGCCCACCACGCCCTGGCGGCGGCCTTCAAAAACCGCACCGTGTCTAAAACCTACTGGGCGCTGGTGCTGGGCAAAACGCCGCCGGAAAAGGGCGAAATCAACCAGCCCATTGGCCGGGATATTCATCACCGCACCCGCATGGCGGTTTCACCCAGGGGCCGCGAAGCCCTGAGCCGCTGGCGTGTGTTGAAAATGGGTGAGGCGGTACACTGGCTGGAGGTGACCATTCACAGTGGCCGCACCCACCAGATTCGTGTACACATGGCCCACCTGGGCTGTCCGCTGCTGGGCGACAAAACCTATGGGGCCGCGCTGAACGCCCAATTGCTCAAAACACAAGGTCTGCCACCGGCGCTGCGGCAAGCGGCGGGGGAGCGGGTGTGGCTGAGGGCGGTGGCCCTGGGGTTTGCCCACCCGGCCACCGGCCTGCCGGTGCAATTTTCGCTGGCTGACGACGAGGGGTTTGCCGGGCGGGTGTGGTGAAAAGCGTTCAGCTTTTCCAGTGGATACATTCCACCGGGCAACTGTCCATGGCCTCCTGAATCACCACTTGGCCCGCGCCATTGCTGTTGTGTACCTCGGCCAGATTGTTGCTGTCCATGCGGAACACGTCCGGCGCGGTCTGGGTACACAACTCACAACCGGTGCATTCGTCTTTGTCCACATAGGCGTCGGGGTTGGCCATGATTCCTCCTGAAAGTCTGTTTATAAAGTCCCTCCTGGACTTTAAAAACTTACCGCCAGCGGGGGCAGAGCCACCCTTGGCGGGCAAAAACCTCGTGTTTTCAACACTTCGGCTTTTGGGGCGGGACATCCATGGCCCGCAATAGCTCGATTTTAAGAACCAACGGGCCAACCTGCCCATTTTTAGGGTGTTTTAAGGCCAAAGCCGGATGCTGCGGACCAGATTCATGACAACCCTATAATCGCCTGCCATGAAGCACACAAAACCCTTCGTTCACCATCTGGGCCTGCTGGCCACCCTGTTTGTGGGTGGACTGCTCGCCGGTTGCAGTTCACCGGCGGACAAGGCCATTGACCAGTTGGGGGGCACAACCCAGGAAATCGAAGCCGCCAAAATGGAGCTCTCGCTGATGGAGCCGCCGCCGGTGAGCGACATCCTGAGCCGCCTGCGCCGGGGCGGTGACCCCAAGCTGCTCAAAAACGCCGCCATGCTGCTGGGCCAGATGGCGGTGAAATATTCCGCCGTGGCGTCGCCCACCGCCGACGAGGCCGTGAACGGCCTGGTGGACTGCCTGAAGGACGGAAAAGAAGAAGTGGAAGCCGCCTGTGTGTGGGGCCTGTCGCAGGCCAAGAGCGAAAAGGGTTTCAAGGCGCTGCATCCGCTCACGCTGGCCAAGGGCGACGTGGTGCGCGCCGCCGCCATGGAGGTGCTGGGCGAAAAGGTGAGCCTGATGGCCGACGAAGCCGGTGAACTGCTGCAGGAAGGTAAACCCGAAGAGGCCATGACCAGGGCCGAAGAAGCCCTGGCGCTTTATCCCAGCAGCGGCGCAGCCATTGCGCTGATGGCCGAGGCCAAAAGCGCGGCGGCAGACGAAACCGCCGCCAGCGAGTGGTGGGGCAAGATGGGGGCGCTCACCACCTTCAAGGCCCTGGGTCCCCTGCCCCCTTTGAGCAAAAAGGACTGGGC
>CAYJOG010000219.1:0-5426 GCA_964371695.1 uncultured bacterium | reverse complement strand
ATGCTCTAAATTTTGCCCCGACAAACGGCAAGGCTAACTTCAGCAGCAGTTCATTTCTTTTTGTGCAGGTGCAGGGTTTTTCCCCGGTCAAACACCAGGGGCCGCTGAAGCGAGGCCAGCCAGTATTGCACCTGAATCAAAGGTTCTGGCGTGAGGAAATAAATGCGTCGGTTGCCGTCTTTACGGCTTTGGATCAGACCGGCGGTGCGCAAAATGCGCAGGTGCTGGGAGATGGCGGGCAGGGACATGTCAAAAGGCTTGGCCAGTGTGTTGACGTCTTTTTCTCCCTCCAGCAGGCTTTCCAGCAGCGACCGCCGGGTGGGGTCTGCAATGGCGTGATACACCTCCTGGAAGTGTTCCACCACCTGGGCGTTGAGAATGGGCTGGTTGGGGTCAAACATGATTTTTGTTTTTTGGAGAATCCCGACAGAGTAGGCGAAGCGGCTTGAAAATGAGATTTTAGTGAGGAAGCAAAACTCTACTGTTTCTTTTGAAATTGACCAAGCAAATTTTAAACAACCGGTCAAAAAAAGTATTTTTTGTCCAAAATAAACTATTTGTTTACTTTTTAGAGCACCCCATCGGTGAGCGTGAAGTATTTATTTGCACTAATCGTCCGCACGGATGACATGATACTTTAATTTCAGGCTAAATGGGTGTAAATATCTTCTTTGTGCGGGGCATACTGTTCAAATCATGAACTAAGAACCTGTTTTAAAAGTCCGTCGTGGACTTTTAAAACCCAACGCTGTCGGGGGCAAAGCCCCCTCGGCGTGGCGAAAACCTCAACTTTTTCAAAGTTTCGGCTTTCGGATGCGGGCATTCATGCCCGCAAGAGTCCCAAACAAAACCAGTTTTGTTTGGGACTCTTACCTTTATACTCCTCAGGTATGTCTGAGCCGTTGCCTCCCTGCACTGTTCACGCTGGTTCCGTGGCCATGGGCGGGGGACACCCGCTGGCGATTATCGCCGGGCCTTGTGTGGTGGAAAGCGCCCAGGTGGTGTTTGAAATCGCCGAGCAACTGGTGGATATCGCTGGCGAGTTGGGGGTTCCCCTCATTTTCAAGGCCAGTTTTGACAAGGCCAACCGCAGCAGTCACAAGAGCTTTCGGGGATTGGGGCTGGAAAAGGGCCTTGAAATCCTGGCGCATGTGAAGGACACGCTGAACGTGCCGGTGCTCACCGATGTGCATGAGGTAGATCAGGTGGACACCGTGGCCGAGGTGGTGGATGTGTTGCAGATTCCCGCCTATCTGGTGCGTCAGACCGATCTGGTGCTGGCCTGTGGGCGCACCGGGCGCGTGGTGAACGCCAAAAAGGGGCAGTTCCTGGCCCCTTGGGACATGAAAAACGTCATCGAAAAAATACGCGCCACCGGCAACCCCAACATCACGCTCACCGAGCGGGGCGCGAGTTTTGGTTACAACAATCTGGTGGTGGACATGAAGTCGCTGCCCATCATGCGCGATTTCGGATTCCCGGTGGTGTTCGACGCCACCCACAGCGTGCAGTTGCCGGGCGGCATGGGCACCCGCAGCGGTGGCCAGCGGGAATATGTGCCCGCCCTGGCCCGCGCCGCCGTGGCGGTGGGGGTGGACGCGCTTTTCATGGAAACCCACATCAACCCTGATGAAGCCCTCAGTGACGGCCCCAACATGATTGCCCTCAAGGACATGAAACCGTTGCTGCGCCAGCTCAAGGAACTGGATGACTGGGTGAAGAGCAGTGTGCTCAGCCCGGTGGGTGAGTGAGCAGTTCGCTTTGCGCGGTAAAAAGCCCGGTCCCCGCAAAAAAAGTCATTCGCCTGTGCCCCGCAAAGTGCTGGCCCAGCACTGGCTGACCCGTCCCGAGCTGGCGCGAGAAATCGCAGATCAGCTCACTGGCGTGGCGGCGCAACCCGGTTGGTCGCTGGTGGAGGTGGGCCCTGGCCCCGGCGTGCTCACCGGCTGGCTGGTGCAAAAATCTTTCCGCGAAATCCACTTGGTGGAAAAAGACGAAACCCTGGCCCAGACCTTGAGCGAAAAATACGCCGCCGATGCCCGTGTGGTGGTGCACCCGGCGGACATTCTCAACTGGCCCTGGCCAGAGGGGTTTGAAGGCGCGGTGGCGGGCAATCTGCCCTATTACCTGACCGGGAAGTTTTTGCGGCGGCTCTATGGCCTGATGGGGCCGGTGCAGCAGGCGGTGTTTGTGGTGCAAAAAGAAGTGGCCCAGCGCCTGACCGCCCCGGTAGGGAGGCGGGAGCGGGGCCGGGCCACGGTGCTGTTTGAGGCGGTGAGCCGGGTGTCGCTCAGGCGGGTGCTCAAGCCCGGTGCGTTTCACCCGCCCCCCACGGTGGACAGCGCCGTGGTGTTGTTTCAGGCCCTGCCAACCGGTCAACTGCCCGCGCCCGCCACCCGCACGGCGCTGGAAAGGGTGGTAGACTTGGCCTTCTCGCAGCGGCGCAAAAAAGCCCTCCCGCTGATCAGCAAAGGACTTTCTCTGTCTCCTCTTACCCAGGCATCGTTTTTCACCGAGTTTCAATCTCTTGAGGGTCTCCGGGCCGAGGCCATCCCCACGGATGATTTCCTGGCCATGACCCGCTGGCTGGAAGGGCAGGGGGTGGTGTGATGAAAGCTGGTGTTTTGGGCGAGTGTCTTGGCAGCGTCCGTGGCCAGAGGCCATGGATGGCCGTTGCCGCCGCCGCCCCAAGGCGGGCGGTGTTGGTCCAAAACGGTAATTGGGAGAAAAAAGCTGAGACACCCCAAGGTTTTTTGGGGTTAGGCTGGGGCGTGCGGCGTTGTTTGCAAGGTTTCAGGGAGGAAACCGGCGAACCAAACAAAAAAAGCCGGGTCAGTTTTTGGGTGCATCCCCGAAAGCTGGAGATTTTTGAAATGAGTGTGTCATGAGCAGATTTCTGCCAGAAAACCTGGAGGCCCTGGTGCTGGCGGGCGGCGTGCTGGAAGAAAGCCTCAAACCGCTTGAAGATGTGCCGAGCAAGGCCCTGCTCACGTTTGGCAAGGGGAAAACCCAACTGGAGCGCGTGGGCAGCGCACTGCAGAGTCTGGGGCTGAAACGGGTGGCGGTGGTGGCGGGCGAGGCCGTGCGCCGGGCGGGTGTGCCGCTGGAGGGCGTGGTGTGGCTGGAAGAACAGTCCGGGCTGATGGAAAATCTCATTTATGGCCTGGAAAACCTGAGCACCGAGTGGGTGCTGGTGTGTTCGGTGGATTTGCCCTTTCTCACCACCGGCGTGCTGAAGAAATATCTGGAGGAGTGTTCCTCGTTTGAGGCCGACGTGTATGTGCCCGTGTTGAGCCAGCAGGTGATTGAGGCGGCTTATCCGGGGGCGAAACGCACCTATGGCACGCTGGTGGACGGTCGCCTGACCAGCGGAAACGTGTTTCTGGTGCACCGTGGGGGCATGTTGTCGCAAAAGGCTTTGCTGCGGGATTTGCTGGCCCTGCGCAAAAAACCGCTGCGTCTGGCGCTGCGCATTGGCGTGATGGTGCTGATCAAGGCGATTTTCAAGCGTCTGCGGGTGGCGGACGTGGAGGCAGTGGCGGCGCGCCTGACGGGGGCCACGGTGCAGGCGGTGTTCACGTCCGAGGCCGCTTTGGGCATGGATGTGGACAAACCGGCGGATTATGAGCTGGTGAAGGCGAAGTTGGGGGAGTAACGGTTTTTGCTGGGGTTGAAAATATTTGTTCAGGTGTGACGGGCGTCACAGAACAAACCTGAAAAACTTGTCAATCTGGCCTGCACATGGGAGCCTCACGTCTGGAATCGGCGGCATTGTTTGCCTTTGGGGAGGAACGTGTTTAACATTTCACGCCAGAACCATCAGCAAACGACGGGCTGTTCTGACCCCATGGCCCCCAGAGGAGGAATTTCTTGCGAAAACATCTGACCTTGCTTGCGCTTGCCGTTTTATCGGTGGGTGCAATCACCCCTTCCCAGGCGGCCTCCAAAAAGGGCGCCGAAAAAGCAAAGGCCGCCGCCAAGGCCGACCAGCGGAAAAAACCGCAGAAAACCGTCAACCTCATCAGCCAATACCGGCTGGAGTATCACAAAAAGTCACTGCCCAGCGCCCGCGCCGGTTGCGGTGGCAAGGGAGACGCCAACTGCACGGTGGACGATGTTTTTCAGAAAACTTTCATTGTTTCGAAAACCATCAACAAGAATGTATCGGGCACCGTGGGGGCGATTTACAAATTCAACCTCAACGAAAGCCAGAGTGACAATGTCACCATCCTGGCCGGTTTCAGCCGCACCCTCAGCAAAAAAGCCAAGGCCAGCGTCAACTATGTCTCCAACGACAAATACGACGTGTTGGACAACGGCCAGAAAAACACCGACAGCGAAACCCTGGCGTTTGCGCTGAGCTACAAGTTTTTTGGCCCCCACAAAAAAGGCCAGGGCAAACGGGCCTATATGAGCAAAGATGGCCTCTCTGGCGGCATCAGCTATGCCGGGCGGCCCAACTTTGACGTGGGCGGCACGCTGACCCCCAAGCTGGACTGGTCCCACACCATGGGCAAGCGGCTCAGCGGCTCACTGGGTGTTTCCATGAACTACGACATGAAAAGCCGCGACAACCGCACCAACGCCCGCGGCGTGGTGTCGGCCCGCAACACGCTCAACGCCTATGGCGTGGACTTCAAATACAAACTGAACGTTAAACAGGATCTGGCGTTTGGGTATCAGCTCAAGGATTTCGCCACCGGGCCGGAAGACCACGTGATGCGTTTCACGCTGACCCACAAGTATTGATCCATGTCCAATATCTCTCTCACCCCAGAAAAAACAGAAAAAAGGGCCTCAAGGAGGGTTTCCATGAACAAATCCACCGACCGTTTCGCCAACTGCGGATTGCCCCGGATAACGGGCGTCCTCACCCTGGCAGGCGCGCTGATCAGCACCGGCGCGGCATTTGGCCAGAACATGAAAGTCACCGTGCGCAAGGCGGCGGGTCAGGTGCAGGTGTCCACTGGTGGAGCCTGGACCAAGGCCACCGTGGGGCAGAAGCTGCTGCCGGGAACCAAAGTGAAAACCGGCCCCGGCGGTGAGGCCATCCTCACTTGGGACAACGGCAACGTGCTCAAGATTCGCCCCCTCACGCAGATGACCATTGCGGCGCTCACCAAGTCGGGGGTCGCCACCGACGTACTGCTGACGGTGAAAAAAGGCTCCGTGTTCGCCAAGGTGAAAAAGCTCAAGACACCCGACAGCTCCTTCATCATCGGCACCCCCACCGCCGTGGCCGGTGTGCGCGGCACCACCGAAGAAGTGGGCGATGAGGGCGTGAAGGTGATTGAGGGCGATGTGCAGGCCAACGAACTGCCCGAAGGCACCAGCCTGGAAGACCTGGAAAAGGGTGAATTCAACGCCGAAGAGTTTCAGGAAACCAACGAGGGCATGGACCTGGGCGAAGGCGAACAGGTGGAGAC
>CAYJOG010000218.1:3435-5429 GCA_964371695.1 uncultured bacterium | reverse complement strand
ACGGCAGCGGGCCCGTCTGGGGCGGCGCGGGGGCGGGGGCTGGTGCGGCGGGTGCGGCGGCCTGGGTCTGGCCCATGGCCAGCAACGACAGCAGAGAAAGAGTGGTGAGCATTTTTTTCATGGATGTCTCCTGGGCGTTCGGGAAAGTCCTCACAAGATAGACAGATTGGCCGCTTGGGGCAAGATGACGCCGATGCCTGCGCCGCGTGTTCAAATGAATGTCCCGTTCACGAAAAAATCCGGGTGCTTCATTGAAGGTTTCACAAGCCGTGGTTAGAGTGCGCGCATTCAGGCCGATACCTTCAACGCGCTGGTCATGGGTTTTTGTTATGTGGCCAAGGAAATCGCCGGGCAACCCTGCAAGCCGCAGAAGCCCCAGCGCGTGGAAGACGGCGCGGTGAAAGACGAAATCGCCATCACCCTGCGCTGGCACGACGGCCCCGATGGGGTGCAGGTGCTGGGGTGCAGCCGCCAGACGGCCAAGGGCATCGCCAGCGCCCTGATGTATGGCCTGCCGGTGCAGCAACTGGACGAAATGAGTCAGGCGGCGCTGTTTGAGTTCATCCGCATTTACGGCATCAAGGCCCGCATGACGTTTATCGAAAAAGGGGGCAACCCCCACGTGGTGATTCCCTCGGTGCTGGAAAACTGGAACCGGCCGCCCCGGCTGGGATCCCGCGCCCTGGTCACCAGCCTGGCTTTTGGTGAACTGGGTGAGGTGCGCATGTACCTGGATTTTGAAGGGTGATCCACAGGATGACGGGGCCCTCCATAAAAAAGGCCCTGTGGCTGATGGTGCTGTGGGCAGTCATCCTGTCGCCCGGCGGGGCAAAAGCCGCTGCACCCAAAAAAGTGCGCATGTTGTTGCACATGGGGGGCACGGGATTTTTTGACGCCCAGATACACAGCCTGCTGGACACGTTTCTGGCGGAAATGAAAAAAAAGACCGGGGTGGAAATCACCCTGACCTTTGTCAAAAGCAACCAGGTCCTGGCCGCCGCCATCAAACAGCAGCAGCCGGACTTTTTGTATTTGTACGATCA
The DNA here is from genome assembly GCA_964371695.1 of uncultured bacterium. Taxonomy (GTDB): domain Bacteria; phylum CAYJOG01; class CAYJOG01; order CAYJOG01; family CAYJOG01; genus CAYJOG01. The sequence goes on along the minus strand of CAYJOG010000218.1, from coordinate 4,386 downwards.
GGTGCAGTTCTCCATGTCCACCAACCCGCACTACCGTCCAGTGATCCGCACCACCCTTTTTGACCAGGATGCCTCCAAGGGCTGTCTTTATGTCGCCCGGAATGGTCCTGCCACGGTGGCGGAACTGAAGGGCAAACGCCTGTCGCTGCTGCCCACCGAACTGGCTTATCTGCTGACACGGGAAATGCTGGGGGAACGGCCAGAGGTTTTTACGGGTCAGATGGTGGCGGTGAACTCTGGCCAGAACGCGCTTTATGCCGTGGCCATGGGCCAGCGTGATGGGGCGTTTGTTTATCAGTTCGTAGTGCATTTCATGCAGAAGATCAATCCGGGTCCCCTCAAAAAAGTAAGGGAACTGGTGTGTCATCCGGCCCAGTCGCCCTTTCCGCCCATCTTCGCCCACCAGCGTCTGGACCCCGGATTTCTCAAACGGTTTGTGTATGAGGCGGTGAACATGCACAAAGACCCGGCCTTCGCCCAGTTCCACCCCCTGCTCAAGCGGTTTGGGTTTCATTTTGTGCCCGCCTCGCGCAAAGACTATGAGCCATTCCTGGGTCTGATCAAACGCGCACGCGGGGCGGGGTGGGACAAGGATTTTCAGGTGTGGATGAAAGCGGCTGCGCCGAAAGGGGAATAGCCCATTTTGCGACTGCGCATGCCTGCCTTTTATGTGAACGCAGGCAGGATGCCTGCGCCACCAGAACAAAACAAAAAACCCCATCGTTCCCTCTCCCCTTTAATGGGGAGAGGGTGCCCCGCAGGGGCGGGTGAGGGGTTGAACAAAAAGCGAAAACCACTTTTTTCTTTTGTTTTCATGCCACAGGCGAGACGCCCGTGGCTACTGGTTTTTTGCCCGTGCTTTGCCCCGGCGGTTTGCGCCTCGCGTGTTCTCGGCGCATCCTGCACCTCGGTCCTGCGGACTCACGCGCTCGGTTCAAATCCGCGCCCGCC
>CAYJOG010000218.1:973-3335 GCA_964371695.1 uncultured bacterium | reverse complement strand
CGCCCAAAACAAAAAACCCGCTGACGCGGGTTTTTGGCGGGGCGTACGGGATTTGCCTTTCGTGGCGCGGCCATCGTGGCCGCACCAGCCAGAGCAGCCTCGCTTATTCTCGGCGCATCCTGCGCCTCGGTCCTTCGGACTCACGCGCTCGGTTCAAATCCGCGCCCGCCCGCCCAAAACAAAAAACCCGCTGACGCGGGTTTTTGGCGGGGCGTACGGGATTTGAACCCGTGGTCTCTGCCGTGACAGGGCAGCATGTTAACCGCTACACTAACGCCCCAATTGGTGCGTACCCCCAAGGGAATTCGAATCCCTGTCTTCGCCGTGAAAGGGCGATGTCCTAGGCCTCTAGACGATGGGGGCATAAGACTGATTTTTCAAGTTTGAATTATACAGTTTCCTCCTCGGTGTTTGTAAGGGTGAGCCGTCTTGGGCTCGAACCAAGGACCCTCTGATTAAAAGTCAGATGCTCTACCACCTGAGCTAACGGCTCGCACTGTGGCTGTGAAGGATAATGATGGCGACGCGAATGTCAATTTTCAGGCCGACGATTTTTAGGCCTGCCCGCTTGCGCCGCCGCCGGCGGACGTTATAATTCGTTCCGTCGGGTCATCAATCCTCCTTAGCGACAATGGCGTCCGTTCCCGCACAGTGACTGGGTGCATTTTCGTTGAAGGAGGTTTTACCACAAGGGAGATTGACCGCTACCGACACCCATCCCACCGTGAAAGGACGGAATTGTTATGAAACTTGTTCGCGCCATTATCCGGCCCGTGAAACTCGAGGCCGTAAAAGACGCCCTGATGGAAGCAGGCATCCGGGGCATGACCATCACCGAAGTCAAAGGATGCGGCAAACAGAAGGGCCACACCGCGGTTTACCGAGGAGCGGAATACGCCATCAACTTTTTGCCCAAAGTGCAGGTGGACATCATCCTGCCCGACAGCCAAGTGAGCCAGGTGATTGACATCGTCATGAAGGCTGCCCGCACCGGCGAAGTGGGCGACGGCAAAATTTTTGTCACCGAGGTGCAGGAGGAATACACCATCCGCACCGGCGAAAAAGAAACCGGCTGACCCCCCCGGCGGCTTTGCCGCCAACCCATCGTTTTGCACTCAAAAGGCCGCCTTTGCGCGGCCTTTTGATGTTTATTTCACCACTTCTGCATCCAGCAGGCGATAAAACACGCCTTCTTCAATGTTGCTCACCAGCACAAACGTGCCCTTGACCGTGAGGGCTTCAAACGTGATGCGGGTGGACGAGCCTTTTTTGTGGCGTATTTCCACCATGCTCTCTGGCCCCCCCGGCAGGCAAAATGGGCAACTGGGGGCCACGGCGCTGAGGATGTATTTGGTCTGGTCGCGTTTTTGATCCAGGGGAATCATGAACCCCTGAAGCTTGACGGGTTTTTTGTTCAGTACCTGCACAGCGGGTTTGAAAGTGGGTTTGAGTTTTTCGGCCATGGGGTCGAAGGTGACGCCAGTCACCAGGGTGTCCCAGCTCACCACGCCTTTGGCGGCGGCCACGGGCTGGCCGGGCTTGGGCGGCGGGGTGATGGCCAGCACGGGAAGGCCATGCAGCAACAGCCCCGCCAGAAAAACCAGATTCAGTCCCTTTTTCAGCATGACACCTTGTCTCCTTTGACGCCTTTCGGATCACCTCTGTGGAGTAGGCGCGGTGTCTTCACCGCGCTCAGGGCAAACGGTGATGAGGACATCGCCGCTACGCCAGAAGTATACAAATTTCCTGCTGATCGGGCGCTCAGCCGGTGTGCGATAAACACGCTGTCTGGTTTATCGCCCCTCCGACAAAGCCCCGGCCACCTCCAGGCGCGTGGCCAGCCAGGCGGGCAGCAGGCTGGCGCAGACACCCAAAAGCGCCACCAGACCCAGCAGCGCGCCCTCTTGTGGCAGCCACACCGCGCCGGAAATGGCCAACTGGCCCGCCTGCTGCAATCTCGCCGCCACCGCCGCTGTGGCCATGTGGCCCAGCAGCAGACCCAGCACGCCGCCACTGAACGACAACAGCAGGCCCTCCAGCAACAGCGCCAGAAAAACCTTGCTGCGGGTGGCCCCCAGGGTGCGCATGATGGCCAAGTCATATTTGCGGTCGCTGAGCGCGTTATAAAGCGCCACAAATACACTCAGCGCCGCCATGATCACCAGCAGGCCCCCCAGGGCGCTCAGCACATCCAGTCCCGTGCCCAGCAGGCCATAAAGCCGGGCCATTTCCATGGCGGGGCGGGCTGCCAGCAGGTTGCTCTGGCGGTTGATGACCGAGTGCATGCCGATGGCGAACACCGGCGAACGGAACTGCAGCAGCAGGGCGGTGACCTCCGGGTTGGCCGGTGTTTCGCCCTCGT
>CAYJOG010000218.1:0-963 GCA_964371695.1 uncultured bacterium | reverse complement strand
CCGTTCGGCGAGTTCGTGGTGTTCGTCTTCTTCACCGTCCTCGTGGTGTTCGCCTTTGGGTTCATGCACCTGCCACACACTTTCAATGGGGGTCAGAATCAGACGGTCCATTACCGAGCCGGAGGGCTGCAAAACACCCACCACGGTATAGGGGCTGTGGGCGTGATGATCTCCCGCGCCCTCCAGGCCGTGGGAGCCGGTGAAGTGGTCTCCCTTTTTCAGGCCGGTGCGGGCGGCCGCTTCTGCCCCCAGCACGGCCTCCATGCTTTTTTGGTGTAAACGGCCCTGTGCCAGCTTTGCTCCGTAAAAGTCCGCGTAACTCACCGGCGCGCCCACAATGCGAAAACCGGCGTGGTTGTCACCCAACGCCAGGGGAATGGCGGTTTTCACCATGGGCAGGCGCGAAAGCCGCACTGACTCCGAAAGAGGCATGTTGCCGGTGGGAATGTCCATGTGATAGACCGCGCTCAAAATCAGTTGCAGCGGACTGCCCTTGGCCCCCACCACCAGATCAATGTTCCGACCATCGCGGTCCATGCGCTCCTGGGTCTGATGGCCCACCAACAGCAGCAGGGTCACCACCCCCACGCCCAGGCTGAGCAGGGTGAGGGTGAGCAGGGCCGAGAGTTTGCGGGCCATCAGGTTTCGGACAATCAGCCGCCGCAGGTTCATGGGGTCCCCTCCAGCGCCAGTAGCCGGTCAAAACGCGCCATCAGCCGCTGATCGTGCGTGGCGAAGAGCAGGGTGGCCCCAAAAACCTGGGCCTGGGTTTGCAGCAGGTGACACACGGTTTCCGCGTTGATGTCGTCCAGGTTGGCAGTGGGTTCGTCTGCCAGCAGCACGTCGGGCTGATACACAAGGCCCCGGGCGATGGCGAGCCGCTGGGCCTGGCCCTGGCTCAGGTGGTGGGGCCGGGCGCTGGCCTTGTCCGCCAGACCCAGGGTTTCCAGCAGGGCCATGGCC
>CAYJOG010000217.1:0-5443 GCA_964371695.1 uncultured bacterium | reverse complement strand
GGATTCCCGCTTTCGCGTGAATGACGCCATGTTTCGTGATCTTTATGATTTCCCCAGAGCGATTTGTCACCCCTCAATTGAAACCAGAAGAGCCACCCGCTTGAGAAAATATATAATTTTTTATATAATCTGGTGCAGGTGAAGGAGGTGAAGCCGCCAGAAAAACCGCTTCGGCCAGTTGTGTGGATGGGAAGCAGTCTGAAAGATTTGCGTGCGTTTCCTCAGCAGGCCCGCGAACAGACAGGTCATGCGCTTTTCATGGCACAAACCGGTGAGTGCCACCCAACAGCAAGGCATTAAAAGGTCTGCCGGGAGTGATTGAAATCAAGGCAGAGGATGAGTCAGGCACATTCAGAACCATTTACGCCACAAAACTGGGGAAACGCCTCTATGTCCTGCATGCCTTCCAGAAAAAATCCACACACGGCATCACCACACCCAAAGCCCACCTGACCGTCATTCACCAACGCCTGAAAGAAGCCCGCCTGCTGGCCAAAGAGGAGGAACCATGAAAACCATTCCAGAACACACACAAAGCACCGGCAACGTGTTTGCCGATCTGGGCCTGCCAGAACCTGAAAAGCTGCTCACCAAATCCCGTTTGGCGCTGGCCATAACCCGCGAACTGGACAAACGCGGCCTCACCCAGCAGCAGGCCGCCCACCTGCTGGGCACCACCCAGCCCGTGATTTCCTCTCTCAAAAATGGCCGCCTCTCTGGCTTTACCCTCGACCGTCTGGTGGATTATCTGGAGGTTCTGGAAAAGAGGGTGGAGGTTCGGATTGTGCCTCAAAAAAGTGGGAGAAAAGTCGCGGCAGGGTAAAAAACTCCCGCCTTCCGCCTTCTACCGCCACAACGGGTCTTTGGCCATGTCGTCATAAGAAGTTTTCATGCGCTCGCTGGGGTTGATGAGCACCCGCGAACGGCCCTCCAGCACCGCCTGCTCCACGTCGGTTTTCAGCGTGAAAAGCTCGGTAAAAAGGGCCTGTTTGTCTTTTTGCCGATAAACCACGGACCCCTGCATGGTCCACTTTTTTTCTTTCGGAACATACACCGCCCGGTGGCCCGTGAGGGTGCGCTCCTTCACCCGCACGTCCACGCCCCCCAGGGCTTCAAACGAGCCGTTTTTGAGGTCATAGGACAACTGGCCCGAACGCAGCGCCATGGGGCTGGTGAGAATGTCGCGGGCGTCCTGGCTCAGGTCGTCGTATTTCTTCAGGCGTTTGGCCCAGGGGCCGTGGGTCTGCTGATACCCCACACCGGCGGTGAGGTCCATTTTTCCCGCCGCGTCATCCAGAATGCCCTGCCCCGCCGAGAGCACCCGCGCCGGTTGCACCACCACCAGTTGGGTGGGAAAAATCATGCGTTTTTCACCATAAAACCAGGTGAACATGGCGGTGGAGATCACGGCTTTGTCCTGGGCAAAGGCGTTGGCGGTGTCGCCAAACCGTTTGTCCTGGTCGGGGGGCCGCACCAGCAGGGTTTCGCCCGACACCTCCAGGCGTTTTTCGCGGGTATACACCTGGGCCGAGCGGGCGCGCAGGCGGTGGCGCTTGAGGCTGAGCAGCAGCGGCGGCTCGCCGGGGCCACTGGTGAAGGTGGCCAGACCCTGGGTTTGATCCACCGTGGCCTGGGGGGCCAGCACCCGCAGGGGCAGCACCTCGCCGGGGCTGAGCTGGCGCTTTTTGAAGGTGCGCTGACTGCGGCTGAGGGCCATGCTGCGCAGGTCAAAAATCTCGCCCTCCACCGTGCCCCGCAACACAAACTGCCGCAGTTTGCGGTCGGCCTCGGCCTGACCCGCGCTCAGGTGGCTGCGCCCGGCCCGCCACTTCAGGCCCTGGTGAAAAAAGATCTTCTGCTCGGTGCGGTTCATGAGCAATTGCGGGGCCTTGAGTACGTCGCCCTCGCTGGCGCTCAGCGTAATGCCGCCCTCCATCACCACCTGCCCCAGGCTCTTGCGCCAGATCAACGTGTCCGCCGCAAAAGCCACCCGGCGGCGGCCATTGTCGTCAAACAGCTCGCCCTCGCTCAGACCCTGGGCCTCGATGACATCTTCGTTTTCCTCCACCCGCACCACGGTGGCGCGGGCGCGCAAAAAAACCTTGCCGTCGTCATAAAGCGCCAGCTCGGCCCCCTCACCCACGGGCTGGCGGGCGGTGGCCCGCGCGGTGAGGCGGCTCACGTCCAGTTGTGTGAGCCAGAACAGGCCATAGACGATCCCACCCCCCAGCGCCACGCGCCACAACACCGCCCACAGCACCACCAGCGGCCGCCGCAGCGGGGCGAGCGGGTTTTTCCTATGTCCGAAATAGGGGCGTTTTTCTGTCATTTCACTGGCTCAGGCGTTGCTGTTAATAATAAAAAGCCCCTTCAATCACCACCCTACACAGATTGATGTCTTCGGTCCTGAATCCCCCAGCGCCCTGTTAAAATATCCCCCATGGCCGCCGCCTGCCCACCCAAAATGCCTTCCGGCCCGGCGGAAACACCCGCCCACCGGCTGCTGAAACAGGCGCGGGTGCGGCCCTCGGCGGCGCGGGTGCAGGTGCTGGACGCCCTGCTGGACACCCCCCAGGCCCTCAGCCACGGCCAGATCATGGAAAAACTCGGCCCCGGCCACGACCGCGTGACCCTTTATCGCACCCTGCAAACCCTGGAAGACGCCGGTGTGCTGCACCGGGTGAAAACCCACGAGCGCAGTGTGCGGTTTGCCGTGGCCCGGTCTCTGCCCCAGGAGCACGCCCATGTGTTGTGCGAAGAATGCGGCGCGGTGGCCTGCCTGGACGAAACCCCGCCGCCGCCGCCGCCCGCCAGCCTGGGCTGGGCCATCAGCACCCGCGAAATGACCTTTTACGGCACCTGTCCGGCCTGCCGATGAGCCATTACCCGCAAGAAAAGCCACATCTTCCGGGGCTTGATTACAATACCGGCATGTCCATCCGCTTCCTTTTCCAAACAGCGGGCCGCCTTGCCCTGCTGGTGCTGCTGGTGAGTCACACCGCCGCGTTCGCCAACCCCAAGGCCCTGCGCCTGGGTCAGGCCCCCGACAAATGGACCCTCAAACGCCTGGACACGCCCAAAACCGAGGTGCTCAACAGCCAGTTTGGGTCCAAAGCCACGCTGCTCTTTTTCTGGCACCCCCGCTGCAAGCTGTGTGTGGAGCAACTCAAAGATCTGAACACCACCGCCCTGCCCCAGGGGGTGAAAGCCGTGACCGTGGCCTCGGTGAACCAGAACGACCTGGCCAAGGCCAAGGCCATCGCCGCCACCGTCAAGCTGCCCAGTTTTCAGGATGAACAGTTGCGGGTGGCCTATCAGTTTCAGGCGGTGTCGCTGCCCGCTTATTACATTCTGGGGCCGGGGGGCGTCATGCTCACCCCCACCCTCAGCCCCGGCGGCGTCACAGAAAAACTGGACGTTTACGACGACCGCTCCCTGCTGGACCTTCTCAAATATGTGGCCAAGGCCGCCAACGCCCCCGCCATGGTGAACCCCCAGGACAAAATGGTGGGCCGCCCCGCGCCCCCGCTTTCTCTGCCCGACCTGACGGGCAAAACCGTGGACCTCGCCACACTCAAGGGCAGCAAGGGAGGGCTGGTGATTTTTTACAGCCCCACCTGCCCCCACTGCCAGCGGGAGCTGCCGCGCTTCAAGGAATGGCTGGAGACTTCGGGCCGGGCCAAGGGATACAAAATCATCGCCGCCGCCATGGGCAACAGCGAGCAGGCCGTGAAAAACGCCCGGGACTATCAAACCCAGCAGAACTATCCCTGGCCCTCGCTGCTGGACCCCAACGGCCACGTGCTGCAAACCTGGAAGGTGAGCGCCTATCCCACGTTTTATGCCGTGGACGGCGACCTGAAAATCAGGGCCTTTGGCGTGGGCCGCCTGGAGGACATTGGCAAGTGGGTGAAAAAGGCCCTGGGGAATTGACCGACTCTGCCCGAACAGGCTCTCTGAAAACCTTGCGGAGTAGGCGCGACGCCCCCGTCGCGCACTAAAAACAATCAAAATCCATCGAATTTCGCGGCGACGCGGGCGTCGCCGCTACGCCAGACCAACCCCTTTCATGAAAACACAATGACCTTGAAAACCCGGAACAGAAAAATCTCCGCAGCCCCCCTGGCCACCCTGCTGGCTGGTTTTCTGCTGAGCCTGGGCTGCGCCCGCGTGGTGCAGCAAAAGGCCCCCGCCGCGGCGGTGGACCTGCTGCGCCTGGAGCTTTTTTATGCCGGGCGTCTGGACCCGGACCTGCATTACATCGTGGCGGTGAACCGCAGCGGCCTGAACAGCCAGAACCTTGGCCCAAAAGCCGTGGTGGCCGGTGTGAGTCTGGCTGAAAACTGGACCGACGCCTTTGTGCTGCACCAGGGGGTGTGGACCTATTACACCGGAAACCAGATTCGCCAGAACCAGACCGGCGAGCCTTTTTCCAGCAACACCCTCACCAGCACGCTGGTGTGGAACACCACCACGCAGCCTTACCTCGCCAGCTTTGGCCTGCTGGACAAAGTGCTGCCCCGTGGCGGCGGCAAAATCACGCTGGAACTGTGCAAGACCTTTTTCGCGCTTGTCGCCACCCAGCGCTCCACCACCAGCAAATGCGCCCCCAACAGCGGCGTGACGGTGAACGACAAGGCCCTTTCGCTGAACTTTCTGGTGTCGCCTTTGCACCCCGACCGCAACGGCAGTTTCAACGTGCTGGATAACCTGGTGGAGCCGTTGGACTTCACCATCCGCCGCGATGCCAATGTCACCAGCGTCAACAGCGGCAGCCCCCTGCCCGCCACACCCGACATCAACCTGCTGGGCCACAACAGCGACTATGAACGGGCCGACACCGACCCGGCGGACGACATCCCCGACGACATGAACACCACCCTGGGGGTGAACACCACCGACACCGACAACGACCTGATTCCCGACATCGTGGAAACCAGTCTGGAGACCGACCCCGGCAACAACAGCTCGTTCCCCCTTTTTCAGGGGCTTAAGTCCACACTGAACGAACTGTGGCACCCCGCCGACCTCACCTATTGGCGTCTGCGCCAAGTGCAACCAGGGCAGGTTTGACGCCGGAAAAGTTCTCTGGGCGGCTTAAGCCAAGTTTTTTTCAGCAGCCGTTTCTTTTGCGTTTCCGGCGAGAGTCGGTTACAATTGCGTTGTAACTGACTGTCAACCGCTGGTCGCTTCGGTTGGTGGTGACGAAAGATAACGCTCCGCCGCTGGTAATTGATCCAAGTCTGCTTCGGCAGCACCAGCGGTTCTGGAGCATTTATCATGGCTCGGTGAATCCACAGTTTGTCATTCTGCTGGATGGCGGGTTTGTCACCAAGGCCCTTGCCGCCAGAAACAGGCAGTTCCCCTCAGCACAGGAAATTGTGGGGGAGGTGGCGCGTATCCGACAGTTGCCCCAACTGGCGGGTTATGACCTGTTGCGGGT
>CAYJOG010000216.1:0-5462 GCA_964371695.1 uncultured bacterium | reverse complement strand
CAGGGTTATCTGGAACTGGCACTGATGAAACTCCCCCCCGATCACCCCGCCGTCAAAAATCTTGAAAAATCTCAAAAAGCAGGCGAAAAAGCCGCCAGTTTGTGCAAGCAACTGCTGGCCTATGCGGGCAAAGAAGCAGTGAGCCCCACGCCGGTCTGCCTTTCGGCGGTGCTGCTGGAAACCAAGCTTCTGATAGAAAGCACCCTGCCGCCGGATCTGCTGCTGGTGGTGGATGTGCCCGCAGACCTGCCCGCCGTGCTTTCTGACGCCAGCCTGCTCTCGCAGGTCATCCTGAATCTGGTCATCAACGCGCAGGAGGCCATGGGGCGCACGCCGGGCGTCATCACCCTCAAGGCCGGTGTGGCCGCACCCGCCAGCCACAAAAGTCACCTGCACCTGGGGCAGACAGAGATCCGACACCCCATGGGTTATTTCCGTGTCACCGACAACGGCCCCGGCATGGACGCCGCCACGCTGAACCGGGTTTTTGACCCCTTCTTCAGCACCAAGGGCCATGGCCGTGGCCTGGGGCTGGCGGCGGTGGCAGGCATCGTCAAAAACCTGGGGGGCGCGATTTCTGTTTTCAGCGAACCTGGCCAGGGGGCGTCCTTTTCGGTTTTTCTGCCTCTTGCGCCAGAAGCTGCCGATGCGGGCGCACCCACCACCGCCGAGGCAGGCGAGGTGTCGCTGCACAACCGCTGTCTGCTGGTGGTGGATCAGGAACCCGCCGTGGTGGACCTCATCAAAGAGGCCCTGTCGGGCACCGGTGCGGAGATATTCACCGCAGGCACACCCTCCGAGGCCGCCCGCCTTCAGGAACAACTGGCCCCCCGCCTTGGCCCCCTGCTGGTGGACCTCACCCTGGCCAAAAACCACCCCGAACTCACCCACCACCGGCCCCTGGTGCTCATGAGCGGTTACCGGGCCGCCGAGGCGGGAGACCTGCTGAAAGCGCCGGACACCTGGTTTCTGGCAAAACCTTTTACATCGAGCCAGCTCAAACAGGTGCTGAGCCGGGCGTCGAAAGCCAGATAAGAACGAGGAGGCTGGAGGCTGGAAAAAGAAAAGGCCCCGGTTTCTCCCGACGCCATTCCCGCATCTGCGGGAATCCAGTCAGACATAAGAAAAAATCCAGTTCTGGTGGCGCAAGCATCCTGCCCATAGCGGTTAAGTTAAGCAAAAACCCCTGAAAAAACAGCCTTTTTTGAGTAGGCGCGACGCCCCCGTCGCGCCACAACCATTTTGGAGTAGGCGCGGTGTCCGCACCGCGCAACCACCAAAACAAAAGCAGTGGTTTTTGCCATTCACGGCGGTGTGGACACCGCCGCTACTCCCGTAATGGTGGCAGCCATGGGCATCCTGCCTGCATTGTTATAAATGAAGGCAGGCGGGACCACAGGCGAGGACGCCTGTGGCTACTGGTCCCCATGAAAGGGAACAGAAAAAGGTGTGATTTTCTTGTTTCAACTGGACTGCCGCCTTCGCTGGAATGACGGCAGGTTATTCGCACACATCACGTTTTTTTCGTGACCGGCTTCACGTCCACAGCCCCCCTGCGACTTGTTTTTGACCGCGCCGCCTTTCACACTGGCCGCCGTGCCCATGAGTGAAATGCTCGCGGCGGGCCTTCTGGGTTACGGCGCGTTTGAATTTGCCCGCCATCAGCGCAACGTGGGGCGGCTGGCGGTGCGCATTCACGTCAACGGCACACGGGGCAAAAGCAGCGTCACGCGGCTCATTGCCGGGGGCCTGAGCGCCGGGGGCGTGCGCACCTTCGCCAAGGTCACCGGCACCGAGCCGCGCATGATTTTGCCCAACGGAACCGACGAACTGATCTTCCGCCCCGGCCCCGCCAACATTATCGAACAACTGGGCATCATGCGCCACGCTGTGAAACACAAAAGCGACGCGCTGGTGATTGAATGCATGGCGCTCAACCCTTTTAACCAGCGCCTGAGCGCCGAAAAAATGATCTGCGCCACCGCCGGGGTCATCACCAACATCCGACCCGACCACCTGGACGTGATGGGCCCCACCGTGCGCGACGTGGGCATGGCCCTGTGTACCACCATTCCCCACGGCGAGGTGGTCTTCACCGCCGAACAGGAACTGCTGCCCCTGATTCAGGAAGAAGCCGCCAAACGCCGCGCCCGCGTGGTGGCCACCACGCCCGGAAACATCACCCCCCAGATGATGGCGGGTTTCAGTTATCTGGAGCACGAAGAAAACGTGGCCCTGGCCCTGGCGGTGTGCGCGCACCACGGCGTGGGGCAGGAAGACGCCCTGCGGGGCATGTACGCCGCCGTGCCCGACCCCGGCGTGACACGGGTTTACAGCATTCACCACCACAACAAACAGGTGGACTTTGTGGACTGTTTCGCCGCCAACGACCCCGAAAGCACCGTCATGAACTGGAAGCGGGTGAAGAACCTGTTCACCCACCACCAGAGCTGGGGCGTGCTGGTGAACACCCGCAGCGACCGCCAGAGCCGCAGCGAGCAGATGGGCCAGCTCATCGCCACGCGCATGGATGCGAATTTTTACCTCGTCACCGGCGACGACACCGAAAGCGTCATCCGCCACGCCACCCACCTGGGCCTGCCCGAAGACCGCCTGGAAGACCTGGGCGTGACGCAGCCGGAGGTGGTGTATCAGGCCATCGCCGAACGGGTGCAGGAGACCGGTCTGGTGATGGGCATTGGCAACATCAAGAACATGGGTCAGGCCATTGGGCATTATTTCAATGAAAGGGGGGTGGAATATGACCGAGGCCGCTATTGGTCTGGGGTTGGTGCTTAGCCTCATTTTCAGCGAATTTTTTGGTTTGGCGGCGGGGGGCATGGTGGTGCCCGGTTATGTGGCCCTGCATCTGGATGAACCCCTGCGCCTCGCCGTGACCGTCACGGCGGGCCTGCTCACATGGCAGGTGGTGCGCCTGTTTTCGTTTTTCACCTTCATTTATGGCCGCAGGCGCGTGGTGGTCACGCTGATTGTGGGGTTTGTGCTGGCGCGTTTCTGCACCAACGTGGCCACCCTTTTGCAGGCCCAGCAGCCCTATGGCCTGCTTGGCTCACCAGAGGTGCAGGCCATCGGCATCATCGTGCCCGGCCTGCTGGCCCACTGGATGGAGCGCCAGGGGGCCCTGCGCACCCTCACGGTCATGGGCACCTGCGCGGTGCTGGTGAAGCTGGTGCTCATGCTGGTTTATCCGGAGGCCGGGGCATGATTCGCCAGTCGCAACACCCCACGTGGCTGCTGGTGGTGATGGCGCTGGTGGCGGTGCTCACCTATGTGGGCGTCAAAGAGGTGAACCTCACCGTGCCCCAGGCCAACCGTGAAGAAAAACTGCTGGCCGCCCAGTGCATGCAGCGGGCCACGGTGCATCTGCAGCGGGTGATTCCCATGCAGGTGCCCCAGGCCTTTGTGGGCAACCGCGACCCCAACCGCACCGGCCTCATCGGCCCGCTGCTCACCCCCATCACCACCGACACCGGCATTTTGCGGGCCAAGCTCACCACCACCAACCCCAACTTTGCGGCGGTGGTGGTGGACCTGCTGAAAAAAGCGGGCGTGCGGCCCCGCGATCTGGTCTCTGCCAGCATGACCGGCTCCATGCCGGGGCTGAACGTGGCCACGTGGTGCGCCATGCAGGCGCTGGATCTGGAAGGCCTGGTGATCTCCTCGGTGGGGGCCAGCAACCACGGGGCCACCTGGCCGGAAATGACATGGCTGGACATGGAAAAATCGCTTTACGAAGCGGGCCTTTTCACCCGCCACAGCGTGGCCGCCACACGGGGCGGCAGTCAGGACAGGGGCGCTGGGCTGAGCAAAAAAGGCGTGGACCTCATGGACAGGGCCATTCGCCGTGCGGGCTTGAGACGCCTGCGTTTCACCAACACCGCAGGGGGCATCCGCGCCCGCATGTCCCTTTACGAAACCCTGGCCGCCGGGCGACCCATCCGCGCCTACATCAACGTGGGGGGGGGCATCACCAGTCTGGGCAGCTCGGCCAACCGCGACCTCATCAAAAGCGGCCTGAACCTCACCCTGCCCGTTTCCAGCGCACAACCCAAAGGCGTGGCCTTTCGCATGGCCGAGAAAAAAATCCCTGTCATCCACCTGCTGGAGGCCGTGAACCTCGCCCATCTCTATGACCTGCCCGTCGCTCCCGCCAAACTGCCCCCGCCGGGCCAGGGCGGCGTGTTCATCAAGGAAATGCCCAAACGCCCTGTCATCATGCTGGCCTTGGGGTTCCTGCTGGTGTTCATCACCCTGTGCGGACGCGTGGACCTGATGCGGCGCATTTTCCGCCCCCAGCGCAGGCGGCTGAGCGACGAACCCCTGCCCCAAGCCAAGCCACCCGCCGCCCCCCACGAAGAACCCGAAATGCTCGCCTGAAACCCCAACATCCCAATCCCAGGAGGCGCACCATGCGCACACCATCCCTTCTACTGGCCTGCTTCACCTCAGGCTTCATCGGCGCGGCGGCCTTCCAGGCCACATTAGCCCCCAAACCCGTCACGGCCGGTTCCGCCGACGCCGATTTCAACTCGGTCACCGTCAAGGAACTTGCCATTCTGGGCAGCAACGGCAAACCCAGGCTGCAGGCCTTCATTGACGACGAAAACGCCGTGCATTTTTCCCTGGTGGACAAAAACGGCAACCCCCGCGTGTTGCTGAGCCAGGACGACGAAGCCCAGGGCGTGAGCCTGCTGGACAGCACCGGCACCCCCCGCGTGATGCAGGTACACATGGAAAGCGGCGAATCGGTGTTTGCCATGCAGCACGGCAAAGACAAAGACGCCGTGAATCTGGTGGCCAGCAAAGAAGCCACCATGCTGCGGCTGGTGAACGCCAAGGGCAAGGAATCCGTGCTTTCGCCCGACGTGGAATAATCGGCAAGCACATTTGCTTGGGCAATAAGCCCCCGCCCTTGCTGTGTGCTGTTCATAATGGCCCGTTCTTTGCCGAATAATTGGCAGGGCAGACCATGCCGTTGAAACCGCAGCACCTTATTTCTTTTTTTCTCTTTTTGGCCCTTGTGGCTGGTCTGGTGGGTTGCGGCGGTGAGGCCTCGGCCCCGGTGCCCATCACCACCGTGGTGCTGAGCGGCCGTGTTGCCCCGGCCGTGCTGGCCAGAACACGTCAAATCTCTGCAAATGGCGACTTTTATCTGCTGGCCGTCAACGCACAGGGAGAAACCCAAAGCAGCAAAATCAACACCAGCGGTGGTTTTCTGCTGCCGCTCTCCCGCGACCGCTGGCGGCTGATGCTGGTGAAGGAAACCCAAACCGGGCTTCAACTGAAACAACCCCTGGTTTTTCCCATGGGGCAAAACAACCTTTCGGCCAGTTTTCTGCCGCTGGATTTCACCCTGGGGCAGGACTTCAAACCTTTTGGCGCCGCCGCCAGTTTTTCGCTGGGAGCCCTCACGCCGGACAACCAGGGTTTTCTGAGGCCCG
>CAYJOG010000215.1:0-5473 GCA_964371695.1 uncultured bacterium | reverse complement strand
GGCAGCATATTGATGCTGCCGGGCGCGCCCAGCGGCGCGACAGCGCCGGGCGATGTAAAAAACAACCAAAATAACGGTTTTGTTCATGTTTTGCCCCTCGCCCGCCTGAAAAAAGGGACAAAAACATTTTTACTTTGACCTGGATTCCCGCTTTCGCGGGAATGACGGTGGGAGGTGATTTATATTGCCCTCCCCGCCCCTACACCCGCACACCCAGGCGGCTGAAGAGTTGCACCAGTTCCACGTGTTCGGCCTGGGACGCCAGCGACATCGGCGAGAGGCCTTTTTTGTCGCGTTCACCAGGGCGCGCCTTGGCCGAGAGAAGCGCCTGCACAGACCCCACCGAGCCGGACAAAACCGCGTGATGCAGCGCCGTGCGGCCATCTTCGTCGCGGGAGAGCACGTCTGCACCGCCGCTGAGCATTCTGCTCACCACCCGCTCGCCCCCCCGACGCGCGGCCTGATGCAGCGGCGTCAGGCCCCGGCCATCCACCGCGCTCAAGGGCGCGCCACTGCTGATGAGCATGTCCGCCAGCTCAAAATAATGGCGGTGGCCCTCGGCGTGGTGCAGCGCCGTGCGGCCATCGTTGTCTTTGGCGTTCACGTCGGCCCCCCAGGCCAATAGCAGCAGGGCGATGTCGCCGTGGCCCAGCGACACGGCCACGTGCAGGGCGGGCAGGCCGTCTGGCCCCGTGGCCCGCGCCCAGGCCCCCTGCTCAATCAGTTGCTCCGCCAGCGCGGCGTCGCCCATGCGCACGGCCCGCAGCAGGGCGGCGTCCTGACGCAGCTCGGCGGCGCTGCGTCGCCGCACACCCACCATGCCCCGTGGGGCGCGCTCGCGGTCGGCCAGGTGCCGGTCATAGGCTTCGCGCCTTGCGGGGTCGGCCAGGCAGTCATAAGCCAGTTGCAGGGCAATGAACCGCTCTTTGGCGACAGACTCCTGGCCGGGGTTTTTGTCGGGGTGATACAGCTTGGCCTTTTCGCGGTAAGCCACCTTGAGCTCCGCAGCGCTGGACTGGCGCGGCGCACCCAGAATCTGATAAAAGTTCATCACCCCCGACGCCATGAAAACATGATAACAGCCTGCTTTGGAGAGAAAGGGGCTTTATACCAATGAACATTCAAAACAGCGGGAATGTTCATTGGTTTTATTGGCCTTGCCGTTCGTCGTGAACGGCTACGGCCCGGCGCGGCGCAGGCAAAGCCCGCTTGCGCCGCGAACACCGTCGGCGCTTGATGCGCCTCGGCGTTCGATGCGAATTCATCCATGAATTCATACCAATTTTCACCGAACCGCCGGACTTCGCAGCACCCATTTTCAAACTGGCTCATCGCTCAGGATGAATGCTTTTTCGGTTAAAAATTGGTATTACCTTGGCGTGAGCGTGTGGGGCTGGGGGCCTTGGGGGTGGCCCCCGGCTTTTTGCAGCACCTCAAGGCAGAGGTCTTCAAAACCCGGTTGCCACTGGCGCGCCTTGCCGGTGCAGGTGACCATCACCGTGGCGTGGCGGAATGACAGAAGCCGTGCGTGCAGGCGCAGGGGCGGTTGGCTGGCCGAGGGCTGACAGGTGGCGCTGAAGCGGTCTTCGGTCACCGTCCACGCCAGCACATTGGGGCACAGGCCGCTGAGCTGGGCCAGCCACACGTCGGGTTCGGGATAGTGGGTGATCACCGGCGTGGCGGCGAACTCCGCCAGACTCACCAGCACGGGATAACGGGTGTGTTGCAGGGTCTTGATCATCGGGTCGGCCTGCAACAGTTCCCAGCGGTGGCGGGCCAGCGTGAGCAGGCCGTGGGGCGTGGCGGCGGCATCGGGCGGCAGGCCGGTGGCGGCCAGCCACTGGCTGGGCCAGTTGAGGGGGCGGCTCTGGTTTTGCGCAGGCATCACGGCCAGCAGCGCGCCTTTTTGTTTCAAGCCCACACGTTTTTTGGGCAGCACGGTTGCCAGCCGCTTTTTCAGGCGGGCCGCCGCTCCCACGCTGGGAGACTGAAGCCACCACACCCACTCAAAGCGCCCCGGCCCGGCGGGAATCACCCACACCCCTTCGCCGCTCAGATCGGCCAGCACCCTGGCCGTGTTTTTGGGGAACCAGAAATTGAACGTGGCCGCCCCCAGTGCAAACGTGGTGGCATAACCCCCGGGGGGCATCTGCGGAAAAAGCATGGGCGCTGGCTCGTCGGACAAAAACGCCGCGGTGCTCACGGGCACGGGGGGAGGTTTCTGGCCTTGGTGTTTGAGGAAATACGCCGCGCCATAAACATAAGGAAACGCCAACTGGTGCTGCAGATAGGGGGGCAGGTTTTTCATGCCGGGGTCGGCGGCCGCTGAGGCTCCCGGTGCGCTCAGCGCCCCAAGACCCACCACCGTGGCCTCGCCCTCCAGCCAGGCCGAAAAAGCCTGGGCCTCGTCAGACATTTCACCCGTGCCCGTCAGGTCCATGTCGCAGTCCTGCAGGGCGTGGGTGATCTCGTGCAGCAGCACCATTTTCTGAAAGGGTTTTTCCAGGCCCCCCAGGCGTTTGCGGAAAGGGGCGGGAAACTGGTCCATCACCCACAGGGTGCGGGTGGTGGGGTCATAGAGTCCCCCCACCTGGGCGGGGAGTTTCTGTTTGAGCAGGTCTCTGAGAGAGGGTTGGGCGGGCAGTAGGCCCAGTTGCCGCAACACGGTTTCCTGGGCGTTCAGGCGGGTGGCGGGCAGGGTGTCCAACAGGCGGCCAATCACCTGGGCCATGTCGGTGGAGTTGGCCACCTTCACCGAAAAATCACACCACCGCCACGCCCCCCGGCCCGACATGGCCTGTGTGATCAGGCCCTTGGCCTGCAACTCTGCCTGTTGTTGTGTGAGGGCCGCCCGGACTGGGGCGGGTCCCAGCATCAATGCCCCACACAGACACAAATAACACACAAACCGCTTCACCGGCGGCATATTACCGCTCAGGTTCCAAGGCCCGTCTTTCGGTATTTCTTGGACTTTCACGCGGCCCTGTTCAGGACAGTAGCAGGGTGTTGATAAACACCCTGAAAAATCCATGGATGGATTTTCCGCTTGCAAGGGTTCAAAAAACCCTTGCAAGAGCGCCATTTTGCGATGGCTTGCCTGAGCAAAATGGGTTGAGAAAGTCCAGGACGGACTTTCTCAACACCCTGTTAAACTAAAATGCGGCCTTTCGCGCCTTTTCGGACCATGTTCCAATTCCTTCGCCTGTTTCTTTTGTGTGTGTTTGCGCTGGCCCTGGCCGGTGGGTCTGCCCGTGCGGCCCAGGTAAAGGCGGTGGTGCGCTTTGCAGGGGAGCCGCCCCACGCTTTTTTTGTCACCCGCCTTGAAAACACCATGCAGGCCGTGGTGAAAAAAGCCCTGGAAAACGCCCCCGACTGGCAGGAAAACACCGAAACCTATCAGGAGGCCACAGCCGAGGTGCTGGAGCAGGCCCTGCGGGGTTACCGGGTGCGGGACATGAACCTGTCGCAGCAGAACGGCGTGATTTATGCCAGCGCCTCCCTGGCTCCTTTTGGCGAACTCATCCAGAGCGTGCGGCTCACTGCCGACGTCAACCCCATGTCCACCATGGCCCGGGACATTCTGGTGGGGGATCTGAAAAAAGTGAAAAAACAGCTTGAGGCCGTGTGGAAGGATCTGCCCGCCAGCAATGCCCCCTGGGCCGAGCGCCTGCTGGTGGCCCAGGCCAAGGAACTGGTGGCCAAACAACCCGACCTGAGCCTTTTTGTGGTATCGGTGGAGGCCGCGCTGGCAAAAACCACCACGGTGCATCTGAGCCTGCGGGCCAAAGCGCCCGTGCTGCGCGACGTAAACATTCACACCACCAGCACCCTGCTGCCCAATGTGTTGATGGATGAAGTGCGGTTTGCCCTGGCTGGCTCGCTGCGGGGCCTGCGGGGGTTGCCCATGGCGCTCCTGGCTCGCCACGAGTCGCTGATTCAGAACACGCTCAAAACGGCCTTTGCCGGTGTGCCCATCACCCGGCGGCTCAAACTGCAGGCTGCTTTTCAGTCCGACCTGGGAGAGGGTGAGTCGCTCACCGTTCAGGCCAAGGTGGGCAGCCCGCGTTTCCGCCTGCTGGCGGGGGGGCACCTGGACGTGGGCCACGCCGTGGAAGAAGGCCGTCTGGACGCCCACGCGGGTTTTTCACTGGGGAAATATTTTGAGGTGTTCGCCGAGCCATCGGTGGAGCTGAAAGGCCCCAAACTGGTGAGCGACGTGGGGGTGGGGCTGGTGGCCTTTGAGGGCTTCAACCTGTCTGTGGGCCGCGACCTGACCAACCGGCTGAACAAATGGTGGGTGAGCATGCGCCTTGCGCCCGACTGGTCGGTGAGTTATGAAAAACGCGCCGTGCAAGGCACGTTTCGGGAACTTGGCCTTCTTTACCGGGTCAACGATTTTTATACTCTGGGGCTGTTCACCGATCTGGACGCCGACACGTGGGTGCGGCTGCGGGCAAACCTGTAAATGTCAGGGTTGAAGCATCAAAAAGCCAAAGGCCAGGGATGGCCGTTCCGCCGCCGGTTCAGCGCGGCCAGTGTTTATCCATGGCGGATTCAGAAACAAAAGGCGCCGGAAGCAGTCGCTTGATCGGGTTGGGCTGAACCGTGCGGCGTTGTTTGCAAGGTTTCACGGATGAAACCGGCAAACCGGACAAAAAGCCGGGCAGGCGAATGCCCAAAAAATGTTGATAATGCTAAAAATCTGTTCCAAGGAGAAGAACAAATGAGAAAAACCATCTGGGCCATGGCCCTTTTTGTGGGCATGACCCTTGCGGCGGGCGCCGCCAACGCGGGCGTGATCGCCGTGCTGGACGTGAAGGCCGCCATGGCGGCCCACCCCAAAACCACCACGGCCCTCAAAGAGCTGGACCAGTTCCGCAAAACCCAGTTTGCCGCCGCCAGCAAAGCCCTGGATGAAGAAGTGAAAAAAAAGCTGGGCAAACGCCAGCCCGAAGACCTGGACGAAGACGAACAGCGCGAACTCATGCGCATCCGCAACGAATACGAATCCGGATTTGAGCGGGATGTGTCCAAAAAGGATCTGCAACTGACCGACCCGATTCTTCAGGACATCCGCGACGTGGTGGGGCAGCTCAGCCGCGAGAAGGGCTTTGAAGTGGTGGTGGACCGCGAATCGGTGTTTTACCCCGTGGGCGGCCCCACGGACATCACCGATCTGGTCATCAGCCGGTTAAAGGGAGAGTAGAAACCCGCTCTCAATACTCCAGCGACATCAAGCCCATCTGCACCACTTTGGTCCAGTGGTCTTCAATTTTCATGCCCAGTTCCTTCTCCACTTTTTCGCGGGCGTTCTTGCCCACGTCGGTGGCCACATAAACCGTGAGGTTGAAGTGATCACGCATGGCGCCGGTGGCCACCCCCACGCGCACGGCGGCCTCCCAGGTCACGGCGTCCAGATCTTTGGGGGGGTCCAGCATGATGCCGAGCGCCCATTTTTCCAGGTCGCCAAAAC
>CAYJOG010000214.1:0-5552 GCA_964371695.1 uncultured bacterium | reverse complement strand
CAAATCCTGTCACCCCGACCAGGCAAAAAAAACAGGATTTGAACCGAAGCCGCGTCCGCAAAGCGGTGAGGCCCAGGATGGGCCGAAAGCGGCGCAGGCTGGCCCGGCTGGCCGAGCCAGGATGGCGAGGCCAAGAAGGCCAAATCCTGTCACCCCGACCAGGCAAAAAAAACAGGATTTGAACCGAAGCCGCGCCCGCAGAAAGCGCCTGTTTTTTTGCCCTCTCCCTGAGGGAGCGGGCAACTTGACGCGGGCATCCGCCTCATGGGCCTTGTCAGTTTTTCACCCGCAGGGCCTTTTCAAAATCCAGCTCCAGCACGTGGCCGTTTTTTTCGAGTCGCAGACTGGCCTCGCCCCTGGCCTTGAGCACATAAGGATTGTCGAAATGCGGGAACCCCGACAGGGGCACGGCCTGACCGTCCACCGTGAAGGGTTCCTTCCAGCCCAACGTGAGGCGGCCCACACCCGGCGCGTCATAGGCCACGGTGTCGTGGGCCTCGCCCACCACCACGCTGGCGGCGCTCACCCTGGCCATGAACTCCTCAAACGTCCCGTCTTCGGCCTTGCGCCCCAAGTGGGCTATCCACACCACCCGGTCGCCTTCGGCCACAATCTCGCGGTCTTTCTCGCGGCCTTCGGTGAGCCAGGTTTTGGGCTGGCTGGCGTATAGGCCGATGTAGGCGTCGCCCTTGCGGCCAAAGGTCCACTGGCCGGTGTCGCGCACTTCGTCAAAATCCTTTTTCGGGAACCACGCGTGGGTGAACAGATAAAGCCCCCGCTCGCCCGCCAGTTCTTTTTTGCCAATGTTGTAAAGGCTCACCAGCACATTGCGCCACTGGGCCGTGCGGGGCAGGCGGTTGTCGTTGATCCAATAAGCCGGGGCGCGTTTTGTGTCGCTCAGGTCACCGGGGTTGTTCACCATCACCACGGTGTGGGGCTTGAGCGCCGCCTGCCACACAAAGTGCTGGTTGGCCGCCTCGCCCTTGCGATAATCCTGTGCGCTGGAAAGCTGATAATCGGCGGTGCGGAAAGTCACCTTGTTCACGCTGCCCAGCAGGGTGCGCATGGTTTCGATGAGCACCGTGCGCAACATGCCCTTCACGCGGTTGTCGCGAGGCACGTCGCGGGCGGCCTTGGCAGCGTCTTCAAAAAACGGATGTTTCCACAGATTCCAGCGGTCGGCGGCGTTGAGTGTGGCCAGGATGGTGTCCGGTTGCGTGTAGGCCCCAAAGGCCCACAGATGCACCAGATCATCAATGTTTTCGGGGTTGAACTTCAGCGGCCCCAGGGCGTCTTCCAGCGAAATGCCCTGGCCCTCGCGGCCCCAGAAAGTGGCGGCGCTGTCCTGACCGATGGCCTCGATGGCGGGGGGCAGTTCGTAATCACTCAGGCTGAGGGGTGTGCCGGTGAAGTGGTCGTTGTTCATGAACTGGCCGGTGCCGTAAAGGATTTTGTAGACCGTGGCCATGCTGTGGCGCAGGGGCCATTTGTTGTGCTCGGCATAGGTGCGGCCGTGGCTGGTGGCGTAGACGCCATGAAAATGATCCAGCGTGATGTCCAGAAACATCAGGTCCACGGCCATGGTGGCGAGGGTCTTGATTTTCGGGTCTTCTGCGAACAGGACAAGGTTCATCAGGGCGGGCATGTCTTCGTTGTAATACACGTTGCTGTCCCACTCGCTGAAACCGTAACGCGCCCGCAGGTTGATCCACCGCAGGATGTAAGGCCGGGCGTGGGCCATGCGCCAGCGGCCTGTCTTGCTGTTGTTGGTGAACGTGGCATTGGGGAAATATTGCCCCGCGAGATATTCCAGACTGTGAAAGAGAATCATGTGATTCTCTGTCCAGGTGATCATCGTGTCCGGGCCGGGTTCGGTGATCCAGTATTTGAAATCCAGCACGGTTTTTTCTACCAGGGCGCGCTGGGCGGGGGTGAACAGGCGGCGGGCGTGGGTTTTGTCCATGTAAAGCGCCAGCATCAGGCGGGTCATTTCAAAATCCACCGTGTCCACGCGGGTGTTCACATGGGCCACGCGGCGTTTGAGGTCGGCGTCGTCCACCATGGGCGGCTGACCCAGCTTCAGACGCGCCAGCGCCCCCATCAGTCCCTTCTCGCGCCCGGCGCTGAACTCAAGATAGGCCCTTTTGCGCGCCTTTAACGAAGGGGCGAACGGGGTGTAGGAGAAGGGGTCCGGCGACTGGTTCACCCATTGGTCCTGCACACCGGGTTGCGGCCCGTCAAAACGGTGCAGGTCAGCATGGGCCATCTGCACACCCAAACCCCACCAACACACCAGCCACCCAAGGCGAAAAAACAAACCGAAACGGGACATGGCCAGATCCTATCAGAGCCTGGGCGGATGGAAGTTGGGGGGTGGAAGCCAAAAGCCTGCATTACAATCACACCATGCAGGCCCCCACGTCTCTTGGCCCGGCCTTTCGGCGGCTGATGCTGGCCGAGGCCGATCTCTCGCGTCTGCACCTGGGTGAACTGCACTATCCCACCCGCGTCATCGAAAACTTTTTTCAGAAGGACTTGGTGCAGGCCGCCAAAGAGGCCGAGCTGGACCTGGCGCTGGACCTGGTGCGCTGCCACGGCGATGGGGTGACCGTGCGGGGCACGGTGAGTTTTCCGGCGCGTCTGGCCCTGGGGCCGGTGCGCCAGACGCTGGAAAAAACCGCGCCTTTTGTGTGGGAGATGGTGCATGAGGCCGTGGTGTGCGCCGGTTTTGACGCCACCTTCCGACTGGAAAAAGTGGACCTGAAACAACCCCCCGGCAGCCTGTTTGCCGCATTGCGTTTTGACGAGCTGGGGGTGCTGAGAGTCGGCGACCTTTCCCTCACCATTCTTGGAAAACTGCCTCTGCTCAAAAACTATCTGGGCACTGAAGCGCTGGAAGAAGCGGGCCTGCGGTGGCTCTCCAAACACATCGAACACCAGCCCACCGAGGGCGATCAGCGGGAGTTTTTTCTGGGCAGCGTGGCCCCCCTGGGCGAATCACTGGAGCGGCGCATGGATTTTCTGGGTTATGCCCTGCGCTGGCCCGACGTGTTTGAACACGTGCGCGCCCAGCACAGCCACGCGGGCATCACGGTGCGGGTGGACCTGAACGAGGTGCTGATCAGCGATCTGGCCCGGCGGTTTGTCCACAGCCGCCTGCTCAAAGAACAGACCGCCACACCGGCGAAAAAGAAAAAACCGCCGACAAGCGCAGCGGCCAAATCCAAAATCGCCCCTGCAAAAAAATCCGCCGCCAAAACCAAACCGGCGGCCAAACCCACCCCCAAAACCAAACCCGTTCCCGCCCGGCCCACCCGCAAAAAACCCAAGGGGTTGTGAGGCAAAAAGAAGAAGGCCCCGACAGCTCCCGCTCCCCTCTGGGGAGGTGGAAGCTGGAAGTTGGTAAAAGAAAAAGACCCCATTGTTCCCCGCCGTCATTCCCGCGAAAGCGGCAGTCCAGTAAGGACAAAAAGCAAAAACCAGGTCCGGTGGCGCGAGTGGCCACAGGCGAGACGCCCATGGCTACTGCTGTACCACTTCCTGGGGAATGACGGCGAAAAGACCAGAGGAACGCCGCCCTTCAGTTCAGACCAGACCAGTGGTTCATCTGACTCAAGATGAGGAGTAGGTGCGGTGTCCTCACCGCACCAATAAAGCAGCGATGTCCCCATCGCTGCTACTCATTTCAAATCAGATGAACCACTTGCCCACTGGATGGCTCACGAGATAGACCCACCCGGCCAACAACCACCACACTCAGTGGCCGCTTATTTGCCCTTTTTGCCGCCCTTGGCCTTGGCCGGGGCCTTTTTAGCAGGGGCTTTTTTGGCAGGTGTTTTGCCTGCCGCTTTTTTGGGCTCTTCTTTGCGGGCCTTGGGGCGATAGACCAGGGTGATTTTTTGCAGATCACCCAAGTCTTGATCGTTGAAAGAATAATCCAGCGCCCAGTTGCCCAGGTCCAGACCCAGACCGGCGGTGAAGTCGCCATCGTTGCTGCCGAGGCGGGCCGCCAGTTCGGGAATGGGTTTGAATTCGATGCCCACATGCACCTGGGTTTCGTCGGCCACTTTGGTGTCTACATCAAAAGCGGCGGTGAACCGCTGGTTGTCGGACACATAGGCCGTGCCGATCTTGAGGTTGGTGGGCACTTGGTCCGGCCCCAGATTGAGGCCACCGATGTTCTGGATGTTCAGGCCGCCCTTCCAGTTGTCGTTGAAGTCCACCAGCGCGCCCAGGTCAAAGGCCCAGCCGCTCTCTTTGGCGGTGAAAAAGTCGTAGTTCAGATATTTGAGCGCCGCGCCGATGCGCAGTTTGTCGCCCGTGCGCCAGCCATAACCGATGTGCAGACCAAACTCGTCTTCGTCGGTGGTGCCGGTGACGACGGGGCGGAAGGTGACCGGGTCCAGCGTGCTGCCCAGAATGTTGCCGATGGTGTTGCGGTAGAGCTGCGCACCCCAGCCGTTGCCGCGCCCCACGGGCTGGGCGTAGTTGAGCGTGTTGGTGTTGATGTCAAAGTCGTTGAGCGTGCTGTAGGTGGTGTTGAGGTTCAAAAACCGCTGGCCCGCCAGCCCCGCCGGGTTGAACTGCACCGCCGTGGCGTCGTCGGCCACGGCCACGAAGGCCCGGCCCATGGCCTCTACCCGTGCGGTGGTGCCCTTGAGGAAAAAATCCGGCGCATCGGCTGCCTGAGCACCGCCAGCCACCGCCAGCGCGCCCATGAGGGAGGAAAGAATCAGTCGTTTCATGTCGTGGGTTACCTCTCTTTTCTTTCAGCAATGCGCTTTCTTATTTGATGACGGCGATTTTGCCCTTGCCCACCACGCGGCTGCCGCCGGTGGCCCGCAGAATGACGCGGTAGGGATAGATGCCGTTCGCCACCACGTGGCGGCTGCCATCGCGGCCATCCCACACCACTTCGTGATAACCGGCGTTGGGCGCGGTGATGGGAATGGTGCGCACCACATTGCCCGCAAGGCTGTATATCTCAAGGATGCCCGTGGCCGGTTCCCCAAGCTGGAAGGTGACCTTGGTGGCAGTGGTGAGCGGGCTGAAGGGGTTGGGGCCGTTCACCACGTTGGTGATGGTGGCGCCGCCCGCCACGGTCACTTCAAGCAATGTGACGCCGCTGGCGTTGCCCGCCGCGTCGCGCGCCGACAGGCGCAGGGTGCGCTTTGCCCCGGCGGTGTTGAGCAGTGCCGCGGGAATGGTGACGGTGCAGGTTTTGGCTGCGGTTGCGGCTGCCGGGCAATCCACCGTGGCGTTTTGTGTGCCGATGTCCGTGCCCTGCACGGTGACGGTGAGCGCCGAGGCGGTCATGCCCGCAGGGGTACCGCTGGCGGCGGTGTCGGTGAGGTTCACCTGAAACACCAGAGCGCGGCCCTTGGCCACCGTATCGCCCTGCACCAGACAGGAACCGGCGGCCACGTTCACCGCTGTGCCGGTGACGCCGCTGACCGAGCAGAACCCGGCTGCGCCCGCGCCGGTGGCGGCGGAAATGTTGGCCACCGCGAGGGTGGGGGCTTCGTTGTCGGTATTGAAGGCCACACGAAGGG
>CAYJOG010000213.1:3164-5575 GCA_964371695.1 uncultured bacterium | reverse complement strand
CTCTCCCCTTTACGGGGAGAGGGTGGCCGCAGGCCGGGTGAGGGGTTTATTCAAAGGCAAAAAACCACTGCTCCTTCTCCCATGCAAAGCACGGTAGAGGGGAAAAGGGGGTTGCTTTTTGCTTTACGCAGGCAAGATGCCTGCGCCACCAATTTCAATCCAGATGAACCACTGGCTTTTGCCTCAGTTCGGCCTTCACGTCTTCCCACGGCGTCACCCGGCCTTCCTTCAGGCTTTTGATGCCCTCCTGGATGGCTTTGACATCCTGATTGGTCAGGTGAAAGGCCGCTTTGCGCCCCTTGGCACCCTCCTGTTTCGGCGCAACCTTCATGCCTTGAAGTATAGCAGGCCGTAATCATCCTTTTATACTGCAACCCGCCTTCGCCCCTGCGGCGAAGCAAGGAGGTTCCCATGTCCTTTCTGCTGGATACGCCCGATGCACCGTGGGTGATGCGCACCTACAGCGGCCACAGCAACGCCGAAAAAAGCAACGCCCTCTACCGCCTGAACCTGAGCAAGGGGCAGACCGGTCTTTCGGTGGCTTTTGACCTGCCCACCCAGACCGGTTATGACAGCGACGACCTGCGCGCCCGTGGCGAAGTGGGCAAGGTGGGCGTGCCCGTGAGCCACATCGAAGACATGCGCATGTTGTTCCAGGAAATCCCCCTCGAAAAAATGAACACCTCCATGACCATCAACGCCCCCGCCGCCTGGCTGCTGGCGCTGTATGTCGCGGTGGCGCAGGAGCAGGGCGCGGACCTCAGCAAATTGCAGGGCACCACGCAAAACGACATCCTCAAGGAATACCTCAGCCGGGGCACCTATATTTTTGACCCCAAAAACTCCATGGGGCTGATCACCGACATGGTGACCTATTGCGTGAAGGAACTGCCCAAGTTCAACCCCATCAACGTGTGCCCCTATCACCTGCACGAGGCAGGGGCCACGCCGGTGCAGGAACTGGCCTATGGCATGGGCATCGCCCAGGCGGTGCTGGACGCCACACGGGCCACCGGCGACATTCCCCACTCCGTGTTCGAGCAGATCTGCGGGCGCATCAGCTTTTTTGTGGACGTGGGCCTGCGGTTCATCACCGAGGTGTGCAAGATGCGCGCCTTTGGCCGCCTGTGGGAGGACATGCTTCAAAACCGCTACGGCGTGCAGGAGGCGAAATACCGGCGGTTCCGTTATGGCGTGCAGGTGAACAGCCTGGGCCTGACCGAGGCCCAGCCAGAGAACAACCTGCAACGCATCACCCTGGAAATGCTGGGGGTGGTGATGAGCCGCGACGCCCGCGCCCGCGCCGTGCAACTGCCCGCCTGGAACGAGGCCCTGGGCCTGCCCCGGCCGTGGGACCAGCAATGGTCGCTGCGCATCATGCAGGTGATGGCGCTGGAAACCGACCTGCTGGAATACGAAGACATTTTCAACGGCAGCACGGTGATCGAGGCCAAGGTGCGCCAGTTGATGGCGGACGCCAAAGCCGAAATGGCCCGCGTGGAGGAAATGGGGGGCATGATCGCCGCCGTGCAAAGCGGTTATGTGAAAGAACAACTGGTGAAATCTCACGCCGAGCGCGTGCGCGCCATTGAAGAAGGCCGCCAGAAGGTGGTGGGTGTGAACTGTTACACCGAAACCGCCGAAAACCCCCTCCTCAGCGGCGGCGACATGGGCATTCTGAAAATCAACGAAGAAGACGAACGCGAGCAGATTAAGCGGCTTCAGGCCTTTCGCAAAAACCGCGACAACGCCGCCGCAAAAAAAGCCCTGGACCAGTTGAAGGAAGGTGTGGGCCGGGGCGAAAACATCATGCCCCTTTCCATCCACGCGGCGCGAGCGGGCGTGACCACCGGCGAATGGGCCGGGGCGCTGCGCGAGGTGTTTGGCGAGTGGCGGCCCCCCACGGGCATTGCCGGTGCGGTGGGCAAGGCGGGGGGCAGCGGACTGGACGAAGCCCGCGCAAAAGTGCGCGAGGCGGGCGAGCGCCTGGGGCGCACGGTCAAGTTCCTGGTGGGCAAACCGGGGCTGGACGGCCACAGCAACGGCGCGGAGCAAATCGCCGTGCGGGCGCGGGACGCGGGCATGGACGTGGTGTATCAGGGCATTCGCCTCACGCCCGAAGAACTGGTGAACACCGCCGTGGAAGAAGGCGTGGACGTGATTGGCCTGAGCATTCTCAGCGGCAGCCACATGACGCTGGTGCGCGACGTGCTGGCCCTGCTGAAACAACAGAAGCTAACCACGCCCGTTGTGGTTGGCGGCATCATTCCGCCTGATGATCAAAAGGAACTGCTGGCCATGGGCGTGAAACGGATTTACACCCCCAAGGATTTTGAAATCAACACCATGATGGGCGACATCGCCGCCCTGGCGGGCGAAGTGGGGGGATAGATTTTTTGGCTTTGGACGGC
>CAYJOG010000213.1:0-3154 GCA_964371695.1 uncultured bacterium | reverse complement strand
CCCGCCCGGGGGGGGCTGGTGGGGTCTTTTTTTTTTTGGCTTTGGCCGCCGACGGGGGCGTCGCCGCTACTCAGGTAAACCCAACCGCAATGGGCGCCGCATCTCCTTCAAACACTTACGCCGCCGCCTTCTGGCTCAGCTTGTTTTTACCCATGCGTGACACCAGCACCACGGCCCCCACACCCACCACCAGCAGTGGAATACCCACCATGGGGCGGAACCGCACCCACGCCAGACCAATGGTGAAGGAGCTGAAAAACAGCGACACGAACAGGCTCACCATAAAAGTGCCCGCCCCCAGCATGCTGCCGATGAAGGGCACCACGTCAGCCAGCGTCACCAGGGGGCTGAACACCATGGCAAGGCCGATGGCCATAAGCAGAAAACCACCCAGGCGAATGAGCCAGGTCATCAGGACATTTTCATCCTGCGCCATTTTGATCATGGCGGGCGCGCTCACCGTGCCATAACGCAGCTCCGCCACCGTGCCGCCCGCGCTGGTCTGAATCGGCTCAAAGGTGGCCCCCACTTGGCTGGCGATGATGCTCACGGTGGCCGGTTTCACCACTTCAAACGTGATCTTGAGGTCGCCTATCTGCGGGTTGGCCGGGTCGGCTCCCGCATAAAGGCCGCCTGCGTCCAGGCGGGTTTTGGCGCGGATGTTTTCGGGCGCTTTCGCCACAGCGTCCTGCGCCAGCGGGAATGCCTCGAACTGGTCCATGTCCTCCACCAACACCGGCGGCAGGGTGAAAGCCCCAAAGTTAACCACCTTGGCCTGCTGACTGGCGGTGGCATAGGGCATGGCGGCGGGGTTCTGGTGGCCTTCTGGCTTTTTGAAACTGCCGGAGTCAATGCGGGTTTCCGACCACTTTTTTTCATAGCTGTATGTTTTGGTGGTGGTGGTGCTGCCGCCCAGATTTTTCTCGGTTTTGGATTCTTCGTCTTCCTCCCACTGATACATCTGCACGGTGCGTTTGAGAAAAATGGCCTGGGCTGGCACACCAAAATCAGGGTCGGTGAGGGTTTCGCTGGTGGTGGCCTGGGCAGTGGCGTGCACCGGCTTGCCCTGACGCGTGGGGTCTACCTTGTCGGCGGCGATGCTCATCACACTGCCACCCACCTCGTTCAGCGAACGGGCGCGCTCCACCGACCGGCCTTCGTTCCACCACAGCAACGGAAAGGCCGCGACAAACAGGAGGATGCCAAAGAACACGCTCTTGATGGAGTTCATCAGGCGTGCGCCCCACGACTCGTGTGATACCTCGGTAAATTCCTCGCTCATGCGTGCCCCCGTGAAAGTGTGTAAAAAAAGAAAGGATGATTTTACATTTAACGAAAAAAATTGTCAAATAGTTTTTTATTCGACGACGACAGGGAATTATTTCTCAAAAAATCAACCAATTCAAGAATCAACCGACCGCAATTTATTGAAAAATTCTTCCCCATGCGTTGGACACCAATTGCTTTTAAGCAGATAAGCTTCTGAAAAATCAAAATAATCGTACCCATCGACAGAGAAAGACTCCCACAACTGGGTCTCCTCCCCGTTCGGACAGCCGCACGACCATGTGGCTTCTCTCTCATTCAACCTATGATAAAATCTGTCAGATACGACAATTTGATTGTGGCCCGATATTGACGCGAGTTTTGACGCCATATTTACAGTTTTACCAGCCCACACCTCGTTCTGCCTATCAGTTCTTCCGCCCACTCGCTTCAAGCCAAATCGCCTAACAAGAAGTGTTTCAACATCAATCCCAAAGTGTGAACCTATAATATCCTCATATATCCTGAATTTATCCATAAAAACCTCAAAAACGAAAGTTTTCGCCGCCACGGCAGACACTAATGCCAAATGAGGCTCGTCCGAATTAAAAAGCGCAAAAACGCCGTCTCCCTTAACATCCACATAGGAAGCATTGAGGGCATGAAAAATTCTTATTATGGTTTCAGTAAATAGCTGATATGCTGATGCCAAGTCATAGGCATCCAACTCTTTGCTGAGTTTGGTAGAACCTTTCATGTCAGAGTAGACACAAATGACATCCCTTATTTTAAGCCAATTCCTTTTATTATTTAATGGAATATCGCACGTGTCCGGAACTTCATTTCTATCTGTAATAGTGTTTTTGTCGCCGAACACTTCGACTTGCTCGCGTATTATTTTTCTTATGTCTTCAGGCATCTGATCTTCTTTGATCATCTATTGTCCTTTTTTGAAATATTTTATGGCATACAAAATAGGTGGAGTAACGAAAGCAGCCATAGTCCACCAAACAGCCTTCTTGAATAATTCAAACTTTTTTACTGTTATAGTCGAATTGGCGATTATCTGCCTTGCGTAGTATTTACTGTAATCACTGTACTCAGATAAAGGATCTAGTTGATTTGATATATAAATTTTGTCAAGATACGATTTCCAATCTTTTCCGAACCCAGCGATATCGGCATAGAAAATAAGGCACTCTCCTGGCACGTCAGCATCAGCATGTCCTATTTCAAAAACTGGAAAAAACGACTTTAAACATATAATGCCAGAGTAGCCCAAGCACGCAACTAGTGAAATAACATAGACATTTGCGGCAAGGTAGAAAAATGATGGGGGGGAAAATACGTCCAAGGACTGCATAACCCCGAATATGAGACCAGAGTCTAGCGCCAACAATGCTCCATTTTTACTTTCAGCAAATTTCAGCCAGTCATTGACGTTCAAAAAAACATCTTTCAACTTTTCTTCCATCATTCCACATACACCACACGCATGGCTTCGTCCACACTGGTGATGCCCTGCATGATTTTTTTCACGGCGTCCTGCTGCAACGTGTCCATGCCCACGGTTTCGGCATATTTCTTTACTTCCATGGCGGGGGCGCGGTCCACGAACATGTCTTTCATCACGTCATCGATGAGCAGCAGTTCATGCACGCCCATGCGGCCCTTGAAGCCCTTGCCGCCGCAGTCTTCACAACCCTTGGGTTTGAAAAACGTGAGTTCATCGGCGAGGTCTTCGGGCACGTGCAACCGGCGCAGGGTGGCGCGATCCGGCGAATAGGGCTGCTTGCAGGTGGGGCACAGCTTGCGGATAAGCCGCTGGGCCAGCACACCGATCACGCTGGAGGAAATCAGGAACGGCTCCACCCCCAAGTCCACCAGT
>CAYJOG010000212.1:3436-5577 GCA_964371695.1 uncultured bacterium | reverse complement strand
CTCACCGGAGTCCCACGCTGATCGTAGAAGAGTCCGAATTCTGGTCAGCGTCTCTGCACCACATCAACACCGACTGGCGCTACCAGAGGGACGTGAATCTGGTGGTTCGCTTTGCACTTCGGCAAAATCCGTGGCTGGGCCAGTTCATCACCCACACCAACCAAGGCGAAATGCGGCGCCTGTCCATCACGGCGGACATCCCCATCAGCATTGCTTACGTCATCAAAAAAGAGAAGGTCATTTTTCTGTTGAAAGCTTGGCGACACGACTGAGCAGACTTTTCACAGGTGCTTGGATAAATCTCCCCGCTGTTTAACACTGGCCCCATGTGGGCCTACCTGCCCTTTTATCCGGCGCTCTATAACAAGCGCCCGTTTCCGCTGCACCCGCTGGGGCTGGTGCTGTCGGTCACACACCGCTGCAACTTCGCCTGCGCCACCTGCCACGTCACCGACCGCGTGGGCGAAGGCAAGGAACTGACGCTGGAAGAAATCCGCCTGATCTTCAGTCACCTGCCCGACAACCTGTTGTGGATCACCCTGACGGGCGGCGAGCCGTTTTTGCGCACCGACCTGCTGGAGATCACCCGCGAGGCCCTGCGCCTGTCGCGGCCCAGGTTTTTGAACCTGCCCACCAACGGCCATTTCACCCAGCGTGTGGCCGATTTTGCCGATGGCCTCAACACTCCCGGCCTGGGGGCGCTCACCCGCATCATTCTCAGTGTGGATGGCCTTTATGAAGAACACGACCGCCTGCGCGCCAGCCCCGGCTCGTTTGAAAAACTGCTGGAGACCTACCGGCACATCCGCCTCATGGCCCACCCCAAAATACAGGTGGGGTTCAACCTCACCATCAGCCGGTTCAATGTCGGGAGCATTCTGCCGGTTTATGAATACCTCTATCAGCTCTCGCCGGACTTCATCGTGTTTGAGGTGGCGGGCGGGCGTAAAGAGCTGAACGTGAGCGCCGCCGAGGTCACCCCCGACCCCCAGGCCCTGGCTGATTTTGAGAACCGTTTCAAAAAGTTCCTGCAAAACAAGAGGTTTTTTGGCGTGAACCGGTTTTTTCACCAGTTCAAGATCGAATATCTCAGCCGGGCCGTGGACACCCTCTCTCACCAGCGCCGCAATCACCGCTGTTATGCCGGTTTTGCCAGTGTTTATGTGGGGGCCACCGGCGAGGTGTGGGACTGCCCCGTGGCGGGGCGGCGCATGGGTTATCTGAGAGAGGTGGACTATGACCTCATGGCCTGTTTTCGCAGCGCCGAAGCGGAAATCACCCGCGAACTCATCCGCAAAAAAGTCTGCTTCTGCGCCCTGAGCAACGCGGAATACTGGAACATGGCCCTCTCGCCAGCCGTGGCGGCCCGCGTGGCCGTCAAAAGTCTTGGCCGGTGAATTGGCGCTACAATCCGCCCCACCCTCAGATCATAAGGAGAAAAAAATGAGCGACACCCCTCTTTCGCTGCCCCGCCTGAACGAACCCGCCCCCCACTGGGCCGCCAACACCACCCAGGGGCCCAAAAAGCTGGAAGATTACAAAGGCAAATGGCTGGTGCTCTTTAGCCATCCCGCCGACTTCACCCCCGTCTGCACCACCGAATTCATGGCTTTTGCCGCCCACCATGGGGATTTTCACAAGCTGGGGGCCGAACTGGTGGGGCTTTCCATCGACAGCATTTATTCCCATCTGGCGTGGATTCAGCGCATCGAGGAACTTTTCAGCGTCAAGATTCCCTTCCCCGTCATCGCCGACCTGGACATGAAGGTGGCCCACGCCTATGGCATGGTGCACCCCGGCGCCAGCAGCACGGCCACCGTGCGATGCGTGTTTGTGATTGACCCCAAACAGGTGGTGCGGGCCATGGTTTATTACCCCCTCACCAACGGCCGCAGCATCGAGGAAATACTGCGGGTGCTCGAAGCCCTGCAAACCAGCGACAAAAACGGCGTGGCCACACCTGAGAACTGGAAACCCGGCCAGCCCGTCATCATTCCCCCGCCCCTCACGCAGGACGCCGCCGAAAAACGCAAGGCGGGCAAAGACGGCGGCACCGTCACCGACTGGTGGTTTACCAAGAAGGACTTGTAGATCAGAAGCTTGTTGCCGGAGGCTGGAAAAGAAAAAAGCCCTCAACGTCC
>CAYJOG010000212.1:0-3426 GCA_964371695.1 uncultured bacterium | reverse complement strand
CCCCCCCCAAAAAAAAAAAAAAAAAAAAAAATTTTTCCCCAACCCCGGGGCCCCCCCCCCCCCCCCCCCCCCCCCACTATTGCCAGCCCCACTACCCAAAAGGAAAAAAGGAAGTGTTGCATTTGGTGTTTGAAACCAAACAGGCTCTTAGAATGCCCACCATGCTTTTTTTCGCCCCCAGGCGCCATGTGCCTTTTGCCCTTGCCCTGGGCCTGATGTTGTCTGGCTGCGCGCCGCCCCCTACCCCATCCACCGGCAAGGGAGCCACGCTGCAACAGGGTTACACCCCCCGCAACCACAACCGGGCGGGCGAGGCCATTCGTCCTCCCCTGCGCCCGACATGGGTGCTCAAGGGCCTGGGGGGCGTGACCGGCGGTATCGTGGGCCAAAAAGGCGACCTGTTTGTGCCCACCCTGCGGGGGCAGCTCATCAAGCTGCAGGCGGCCACCGGAAAAATCCTGTGGCGCTACACCGTGCCCGGCGGCAAGACCATTCGCGGCACCCCTGCCCTGCTGCCGGGGCGTGTGTGTTTTGGAAACGACGATGGCCGCCTGCGGTGCCTCTCGCCCCAAACCGGCAAACTGCTGTTCTCGGTCAAAACCGACGACGCCATCGAACACGGCATCAAATGGCAGGGTCGCACACTGTTTTTTGAAAGCCTCGACAGCAATGTGTATGCCGTGTCGGCTTTGAGCGGCAAGGTTTTGTGGCAAAAGGCCAGTAACTTCTGGCTCAAGGGCGCGCCCGCGCTGGACGGCAACACCCTGTACATGGGCGGCATCGATGGCCGCCTGCGCTCGCTCAACACCCACGGCGGCGGTGAGAACTGGTTCATCGACATGAAAACGCCTTTTTATGGCGCGCCGCTGGTGGCGGATGATCTGGTGATCTTTTGCCTGTGGAACGCCCAGGTGGTGGCCCTGCAAAAAAAGGGCGCCGCCGAGGCTTGGCGCACCCGCCTGCGGGATATTCCGGGCTGCGCCACCACGCCAGCCCTGGCCGGGGACCGCATCATCACCGGCAGTCTGGACGGCCACCTCTATGCGCTGGACGTGGACAACGGCAAAATCCTGTGGGTCTTCAAAAGCCCCGGCGGATTCACCGCCCCGCCGGTCATCAGCGGGCGGCACGTGTTTGTGGGGGGCTACAACCACTTTTTATACGCCATTGATGTTCACACCGGCAAAAAGGTGTGGCACGCCAACCTGCGCAGCGATATCATCGCCCCTGTGGCGGTGGTAGACGGCCTGTTGGTGGTGGGAACCCGCAAGGGGCGGGTTTATGCGTTTTCGGGGAGCGGCGCGCCATGACGCTCTCGTGGGCCGAGGTGCTTTCGGTGATTTTTTGCGGGGCGGCGGCCACGTTCTGTTTTCTGGCGCTGCGCTCGCACCTCCACTTGGTGCGGCAATACCGCGATGCCCTCAACAAAAACCGTCGCCTGCTGCGCGAGGTGAACACCTGGCTCGAAAAACACCGCGCCGAAAGCCTGCGCCCCCCCTCGCGCCGCGAGATGGACCAGCTTTCTGTAGAGATGGTGGAACTGATGCTGCTCAACGGCCTGAGTGAAGAAGACGCCAAACGCACCGTGCTGGAAAAATTCCGCCGCGTGCAGTTTGATCTGGAAGATCACTGAGCCACTTTCATCATTTTTGGTGGCGCAGGCATCTTGCCTGCGTTCATGTTAAGAGGCGGGCGGGACGCCCGCCCCACTACCAAAAGAAAAAGGGGTTTTACCCATAATTTCAACTG
Organism: uncultured bacterium; assembly: GCA_964371695.1. GTDB lineage: Bacteria > CAYJOG01 > CAYJOG01 > CAYJOG01 > CAYJOG01 > CAYJOG01. The sequence continues at coordinate 1,677 of CAYJOG010000212.1, read as the reverse complement.
GACTGCCACCTTCACGGGAATGACGCCAACTTGTGGGTCATGGCAAGCCCTACCCCGGCCGTTTGAAAAACGGCATGCGCATCACACGGCTGGCGGCGCTGCCCCGCAGCTCTTTCATCAACTCGCCAGAGACCACCGTCAGGCCCCGTTCCCGCGCCGTGTCCTCGGCCTTTTTTTTGACCATGGCCCGCACAAATCCCGGCACGTTGGCCAACAGGGAAAGGGCGTTTTCTTCCCACGTCAGTTCGCCGTTCGCGCCCGCCGCGCCATAGGTGAGGCCCTCTGGCGAAATGTATTTTCCGCCGTGGGCCCCCGGTGTGTAGGTACACAGGTCATCCTGCGCCAGCACGTCTCCATGCTGCGCCCAGGCCCTCGCCCGGCAGCCGCTGCAAATGCCTGCAAACTCGCATTGTCCGCAGGTTCCCGACAGGTGATGCCGCTTGCGGATTTTGGTGAACACCTCTGAGGATTCCCATATTTCCCGGAACGGTGTCTGCATCAGGTTGCCGCCATAAACCGGCAGATAGGGGCAAGGGGTGACATCGCCCTCTGGCGTAATACCGAGATAGCCCGTGCCCGCAGGGCAGCCCCCGCCTCCCGCATAAGTGCGCAGGTTTTCGTGCTGCGGGTTTTCTTCATACAACATCCGCTGAAAGTGCGGCGCGCACTTCACGTTGAGGTGCATTTTTCCGGCATATTGGGGGCGCAGGGCCTTCACGCGGTGCAGCACGGCGTCGTGCTGGGCGGGCGAAAGATCACTCACATAGGCCCCCCGACCCGTGGGCACCAGAAAATAAAGATTGAACACCTTGGCCCCGTGAAAATGGGCAAAGGCCATCATGTCCTCCATTTCGTGCAAATTGCCCTGATGCACCGTGGTCTGCACCAGAAAGGGAATGCCCTGGGCCTTGAGGGCCTGCATGGATTTGACGTTGTTCTGAAAACTGCCTTTGGCGTGGCGGAAGGCGTCGTGTTTTTCTGCGTCCAGACTGTCCAGACTCAGGCCAAAACCTTTCACGCCGCAGCCCACCAGTTCCTGGGCCACACGACCATCCAGCGGCAAAAAATTGGTGCCCACCACCACCCAGAACCCCTTCCCGGTGGCATAGGCAGCCAGCTCCCGCAGGTCGCGGCGCAGCAGGGGTTCGCCACCGGTGAAAATCAGCAGCGCCTGGGGGTTCACCTGCGCCAGTTGGTCAATCACCCCCAGGGCGTCTTCGGTGCCCAGTTCGCCGTCGCGGGTGGCTTCACGACCCGCCTCGATATAACAGTGATCACACTGCAAATGGCATTTCCGTGTGAGATTCCACGAAATCACCATGGCTTCGGGCATGTCGGGCGCGCTGGCCATGGCTGCACTTTACCCCGCCGTCAGTCCACTTCCGGCAACTTTCCGCCGAGTCAGGTCCGTTTCAAACCCGGCGGAGCCGTTGATTTTTTGTTCACCTGCTGCTAACATCCGCGATGGAGAGTGCCGGACAATCGGCGCAATAAAGGGAAAAAAACAATAACAAAATACAGGGAGGTGGCGTCATGCCAGTCGATTACATAACCAGCGGAGCGGATTCTCGCGTCCTCAACCCCCGTGGCGGATTCACAGGCACCACACTGGAATCAGTGAACCAGGTGGGCAGCGAAGTGGTGCGCAAACAGATCGCCCGCACCAACGCTGGCAAC
>CAYJOG010000211.1:474-5583 GCA_964371695.1 uncultured bacterium | reverse complement strand
GGCGGACACCGCGCCTACTCCATTTTTTCAAGAGCGCCCTGGGCTTGCTGCTGATAACCCCCCTGCTGCTTATGGGCTGCGGCGGCGGGGGCGGCGGTCGGCAGGGCACGGTGGTGACGCCTGTCGGCGCGCTGGCCGAAAACCCCCTGTCGGTGCATCTGACGGTGGAGGGCTCCCTGCCCAGCGAGATCACCGCCACCTGGGAGCAACACCGCGAGGCCACGCGTTATGAACTGCTGCGCCGCGTGGGGGTGGGGCCGTTTGCGAGCGCCGGTGTGTTCTCCTGCCCCCAGGGCGTCACCCTGCCCCAGTGTTTTCCACGCCTCACCGACGCCGTGCTGGCGAACAGCGGCGCACAGGTGGGCTCCACCGTGGGCTACATGGTGCGGGCCTATGCGGGTGACCGACTGCTGGCCCAATCCGCCGAGCGCACCGTGGTGTTGAGCACGACCTGGGGAAGTTTTTTCAGAGGCAACGTGAGCGCCACGGGCCACACCACCGAAACCATCAACGTGCCGCCGGTGCTGGCGTGGTCGGCCAATCTCGCGGGGGCGATTTTTGCCGCGCCCGCCGTGGACACTGCCACCCGCACCCTTTATGTCGGCACCACCACCGTCGGCGGCGCGGGGCAGTTCTGGGCCATTCCGCTGGACGGCCCGGTGCAGGAAGTGAACGACACCGGCGACGTGGTGCTGACCCTGAAGGAGCGCTGGAAATACACCAGCGCAGGGGCTTTTGTCGCCAGCCCCGCCCTGGCCGACGGCCTGGTGTTCGCCGCCAGCCGCGACAACACCCTTTATGGTCTGGACGCCGCCACCGGCGCGCTGCGCTGGCAGTTTTTTGCAAATGACGACATCGGCTCCAGCCCCGTGGTGGCCTATGGCCGCGTGCTGGTGGGGGCGGGCAACCCCACCCCCGGCGCGGACAGCCAGGACAACACCCTGTATTGCCTCGACGCCTTCCCCGACGACAACGGCGATGGTGTGCTCAGCGCCGCCGACGTGGACGAAGGCCTGGACGACGCCGACGGCGTGCCCTATGACCTGATCTGGAAAATCACCACCCAAGGCCCGGTGGGGGCCAGCCCCAGCGTGCGGGGGGGCTTGGTGGTGGTGGGCGCGAGTGATGACCGCCTATATATGGTGGACGTGTTCACGGGCCAGAGCCGCGAAGTGCTGGTGGGCAGCGACGTGGTGGCCACCGCCCCTCTCCTCACCGTAGGCAACACCACCGCCGCTTATGTGGGCACCCGCAACCAGATCTCCGCCTATGGCCTGCAAGGAGTGGGGTCTGCCCCGCTGCTGCTGTGGCAGATGGGCAACCTGAACGGCGATGTGCTGGGCAGCCCCGCCGTGGGAGAAAACGTGCTGGTGTTTCCCGTGGCCAGCCAGACGGTGGGCGCGAACAACAAACTGTACGCCGTAGACGCCACCCAAGGCCCCGCCGCCACCAAGTGGGTGTTCGAAAGCCCCGACGAAGTGCTGTTGGCCACCAGCCCCCTCATTGCTGGGAACAAGGTGTTTTTTGGCACCGGCAACCCGGCCACCAGCAACCCCAATGGCAAGGTGGGGGCGGTGTCGCTCAGCACCGGCGCGTTGTTGTGGCAAGAGCAGGTGGGCGCGGCGGTGGCCCCGCCGGTGCTGGCGGGAGGCCTGCTGCTGGTGGGCGCCAACACCGGTGTTCTCAGGGCTTACAGGAATCCGTGAAAGAGCAGCGTTGCGCCTGTGGTCCTTGGTGGCGCAGGCATCTTGCCTGTGTAAAAAAAAAAAGCAAAAAACCACCTTATTTTCCTCTCCCCAGTGGGGGAGAGGGTTGGGGTGGTTGTTTATGTTTTACGGGATTCCCGCTTTCGCGGGAATGACGGGTGGCTATTTCAACCCCTTGGGAATCGGGTTTTTCTGCTGCTGCATCCAGCGCAGGTGTTCTTCCATCATCTTGCGGGCCGGGTCTTTGGCGTGCATGGCCTGCAGGCGGCGTTTGAACATTTCAATCATGCGGTCCAGGGTCTCGCGCCGGGCCATGTCAAAGGCGGGGCAGGTCTTGCCCTTCGGGCAGGTTTTTTGTGCGTCCACCAAATGCTGACACAGGCTTTGTGCGCCTTTGTCGCGCCACAGGCCCCGGTGGTGACCCATCCCCATGCCGCCGCCCATGCCCATTCCCATGCCATGCCCCATGGGCATGTCCGCCGCCGGGTCCACCAAATGGGGCATGGCCATCAGACAGGCGGGTGTGGGTGGGGGCGCAGGTTTTTTCGCCTTGGCCGCCGCTTTGGGCGCTGCCTTTTTGGCCGCCTGGGCCGTGGGGGCCGTCATTGGCAGAGCAATTGCCGCCAACAGGGCGGCGCAGGTGATCAGTGTGCGGCGAAGGGGAATAAAAGTTTTCATGGTGTCTCCTGGCAAAGAGGAATGTGCCAAGGCATATTAACGGTACTGGTCCAATAATTGGACAACATCGCTGCCTCTGGCATCATGCGCGGATGCCTGACCTGATGCTGGCGGGGCTGGACGCCTTCAGCCTGAAAAACATTCTGCACCTGCTGGTGGCCCCTTTTGGCAAGGACCTCGTCGCCTTTGCCGTGTTCAACCTGTTTGTGCTGCTCATGCTGGCGCTGGACCTGGGGCTGCTGCAGCGCAAGGCGGGTGACCCCACCCTGCGTCAGGCTGCCGCCTGGTGTGTGGTGTGGGAGGTGCTGGGCCTGTGCATGGTGGGGGTGGTGTATGCCCAAAAGGGCGGCGAACCGGCCCTGGAGTTTTTCACCGCCTACCTCGTGGAAAAGTCCCTGAGCGTGGACAACCTTTTTGTCTTTGTGCTGATTTTTTCTTATTTCAAGATTCCCCCGCGTTATCAGCGCCGGGTGCTTTATATGGGCATTGTGGGGGCGCTGCTGCTGCGGGGTATTTTTATTCTGGTGGGCGCGGCGCTGGTGGCGCGGTTTCAGTGGCTGCTTTATTTCTTCGGGGCGTTTCTGGTTTACACGGGTGTGCGCATGGGCATGGAAAAGGAAGAAGAAATGGACCCTGCCCAGAACCCCATCCTCAAGCTGGGCAGCCGATTTTTGCCTCTTTCCCGCGACATGCACGGCGACCGTTTTGTGGTGAAGATAGACGGCAAACGCCTGTTCACGCCCCTTTTTCTGGTGCTGCTGGTGGTGGAGTTCACCGACGTGGTGTTTGCGCTCGATTCCATCCCCGCCGTGTTCGGCGTGTCCAAGGACCCCTACATTCTTTACACCAGCAACGTGTTCGCCATCCTGGGCCTGCGCTCGCTTTATTTTCTGCTGGCGGGCGTGGCGGACAAGTTCCATTACCTGCAAATCGGCATTGCCGTGGTGCTGGTGTTTGTGGGCCTGAAAATGCTGGTGCACCACTGGGTGCAGGTGCCCATCGTGGTTTCACTGGGCGTGATTGTGGGTGTGCTGGCCTTGAGTGTGATCGCGTCGCTGATGAAAAACCGGAAAGAGGGAAATTCAGAAAACCCGGCGTAGCGGCGGTGTTTCCACCGCCGTGTATGGCAAAACACCACGTTTTTTGTTTTGTGCGCGGTGCGGACACCGCGCCTACTCCAAAAAGTGGGTGATTACCTGCCCTGCACGAGCTTCTCGAACTCCTCCGGGTTGAAGGTGCGTTTGCGGGCCTCGGCCAGCGACACCTGCCCGGCGAGGTACAGGTCCCGCAGGGCCATGTCCATGGTCTGCATGCCCTCTTTTGCACCGGTCTGGATGGCCGCATCAATCTGATGGGCCTTGGCCTCGCGGATGAGGTTTCGGATGCCGCTGGTGCAGATCATGATTTCCACGGCGGGCACACGCCCCTTGCCCTGGGATTTGGGAATGAGCTGCTGGGCCACGATGGCCTCCAGGTTGTTGCTGAGCATGGTGCGGATCTGTGTCTGCTGATGGGGCGGAAACACGTCCACCATGCGGTCCACCGCGCCAGAGCACGAATTGGTGTGCAGGGTGGCGAACACAAGGTGGCCCGTTTCGGCGATGGTGATGGCCGCTTCGATGGTTTCCAGGTCGCGCATTTCGCCCACCAGAATCACGTCGGGGTCTTCGCGCAGGGCGCTGCGCAGGGCCGCCTTGAAACTCAGGGTGTCCAGCAGCAGTTCCCGCTGGTTGATGAGGGATTTTTTGTGGCGGTGCAGGTATTCGATGGGGTCTTCGATGGTCATGATGTGCGCGTCGCGGGAGGTGTTGATCTGGTCGATCATCGCGGCGATGGTGGTGGACTTGCCGCTGCCCGTGGGGCCGGTGACCAGAATCAGGCCACGGGGCTTTTTGGTGAGTTCCGCCAGAATGGTGGGGGTGCCCAGCTCTTTGAGGGTGGGGATTTTGGACGGAATCGCCCGCATCACACAGCCCACCACGCCCCGCTGCAAAAACACGTTCACACGAAACCGCCCGGCCCCCTGCACGCCATAACTCAGGTCCAGTTCAAAGTTTTCTTCAAACCGCTGCTTCTGTTTGTCGGTGAGCATGGAATAGACCAGCAACTGCGTGTCTTTGGGCGCAAGGCGGTCATATTCGGTGGCGATCAGCCGTCCGTCGACGCGATAAACGGGCGGCAGGCCGCAGGACAGGTGAATGTCACTGGCGCGTTTGCCGACCGCCTCTTTCAGCAGGTCGTCAATGTCATAAGCAGGCACGGGCGAATTGTAGCAGGGTGTTGATAGACACCCTGCAAAATCCACGGATGGATTTTCCGCTTATTGGGGTTTTTTACACCCCAATAAAAGCGCTGGTTTGCGAGGGCTTTGCCTGAGCAAAACAGGTTGAGGAAGTCCAGGAGGGACTTTCTCAACAACCAGACAGCAGTTCGGGAACCTTTTATGAGGCGGCTTCAAGGCACTACACTCGGCCAGTGAAAAAATGGATTGTGCGCAAACGGGTGCTGCTGGGGCACCTGTTCACCGTGCTGGTGCTGGTGGCGGCCCGGCGAGACATCCCCTGGCAACTGGCGGGGTTTGCCGTGGCAGGCGTGGGTGTGGCCGTGCGGGTGTGGGCGGCGGGCTGTTTATACAAAGATCAGGTGGTGTGTACCACCGGCCCCTATGCCCACCTGCGCAACCCGCTTTATCTGGGCAGCTTCCTGCTGTTCCTGGGTCTGACGG
>CAYJOG010000211.1:0-464 GCA_964371695.1 uncultured bacterium | reverse complement strand
GGGCTCGGCGGCCGGGTCTGCGTCGCTCGCCGGGCTCATGGCGCGCCGCGGCCGACGGCCGGGTCTCGTGGTGGGCTACTCGGTGGGGGCCGTGGGCGCGCTCCTGGCAGTCACGGCGGTCGTCGCGGGCAGCTTCCTGCTGTTCCTGGGTCTGACGGTGGCCAGCGCCCAGCCCCTCATGGCCGTGGCTTTTGTCCTGTTTTTCCCCACCATCTACTGGGTCACCATCCGGTCTGAAGAAAACTACCTGTTGGCCCATTTTCCCAGTGAATACAAACCCTTTTTCGACAAGGTGCCACGGTTTTTGCCCCATCCGCTGCCCGCCCAGGGGCTGGCCCCCAGCAAGCCTTTTTCGTGGGAACAGGTGAAGGGCAACAAGGAATATGAGGGCCTGGGGGGTTTTGTGGTGGTGGCGCTGGTGATGATCCTGATTACGCGGCTGGCCCCCGCCTCTGTGCTGGGCG
>CAYJOG010000210.1:0-5587 GCA_964371695.1 uncultured bacterium | reverse complement strand
GGACAGGCCCGACTCATCCCCCTCCAGCACCGGCTCCTGCACCGGGGGTGGTTCCTCCGGGGCCAGCAGCGCGCCGATGTCCTCGTCGGCCCCAGAGATTTCGTCCAGCAGGGCTTCTGTTTCGGCGGCGGCTTCAGGCATGAAGTCCACGGCCACCGGCTCTTCGATCAGGGGTTCTTCCTCTGCCGCAAAATCTGCTGCGGGAGTTTCTTCTTCAAAGGGCGCGTCCCCTTCTTCATAAGTTTCGTCAGGCGAAAAGGTTTCCGCCACCAGCGCAGGCGGGGGCTCGGGGGCGGCCCAGCCCTCTGGTGATTTGGGCGAAACACCCGGATACGTTTCGCGCACCAGTTCGATGTGCGAAAGGATGTTGGCCTTCAGTTGCTGCATCGAAAGCCGGGTCTGGCGGTCCAGTTGCGGCTCCACCAGCATCCGGTCGGGAAAAATATCCAGGGCGCGCTCAAAGTGAAAAAGCGCCTCGCCGATTTCTTCGCGAGAGAGCGACCGGCGGCCCTTGTTGTAGGCGTCCAGGCTCTGAATGTGATGTTCGATCAGGTCTTCGGTATTCATGCGGCCCACATCTCCACACGGGTGGTGAACAGGCCGGGCCGCGCCAGCTTGCCATAGGCGCGCAACTGCTCGCGGGTGCCAGGGGCCAGACGCGCCAGACTGCCCGCCGCCGAGCCTGCGGGATAACCCATGGCGTCGGTCAGGTCCAGCTTGGCCCGCACCACCGGCACCCAGGCCGTCGTGGTGTTTTCTACGTGCAGCAACAGGCGCACCTCGCCGCCGGGCAGCAGGGTTTCCACCTCTATGGCGTGCAGCAGCACACCAGCCTCATAGGCGTTTCTCACGGGCATGGCGGCATCATAGGCGGGGGAACAGAGGGGGGCAAACGGGGGGAGATTCAAACGCCACTCAACACGCCTGTCCCCTGCCCCACCCCCAGGCGGTTCAGGATTCCCAGCACCCGCTGGGCGTGGCCCGCCGGAGATTCGTCTGCCGTCCAGTGCAGCCAGCGGCCATTTTCATCCAGTATTACTGTGCCCCGGCGCAAACCCTGCCGCCACAGGCCGTGAGCATCCGCCACCCGGCCGCCAGGGTCGCTCAGCAGGGTGAAGGGCAGGCCGTGGTTGGCCTGAAAACGGGCGTGGCTTTCGGGCGGGTCGGGGCTGACGCCCAACAGACCCGCGCCCAAGGCCTGGATTTCGGCGTAACTGTCGCGCAGGCCGCAGGCCTGAAGGGTGCAGCCCGGTGATTCGTCTTCGGGGTAAAAATAGACCACCAGGGGTTTGCCCAGAAACTCGCTGCGCTGACGCAACCGGCCCGTGGCGTCGGCCAGGGCAAAGTCCGGGGCAAGCTCACCCAGCCGGGTGAACACCCCCTCCATCACCAGTTGTTCGGTGAGAATCTTTGGCCCCGGCACAGGTACAAACTCCTCAGACCCCATGCGTTCGGGATATTCCCGCCAGGGGCCTTCGCAGATGGCCTCCCACCGGCACTGGCGGCACTGCTCAAAACGCAACTTGCCCATGGCGATGCGGTTGGCCTTGTAGTCGTCCATCTTGAGGTCTTCAAAGTGGATTTCGGTGGGGGGGATATACAGCTCGCTCACAAAACGTTCGTAACCCTGCATGTGGCAATAGGGCATGGCCTCGGCCATGCAGGCCACGCCCCGCCGCTCGCCCTCCAGAAGCGCCTCATGCACAAAAGGCGCTGCTTTGGAAATTGGCGGCACCATCTGCTGGAAATATTTCTGCACGTGGCCCTGGGGGTGAATGAACGCCAACTGAAACTGGTTGACCTCCAGATCGCACAACATCGCCGCCAGGGCCTTGAGGTGTTTCATGTTGGCCCGGTTCACCACGGTGTTGGTGACGATGCGCTGGTTGCGCTGGCGCAGGTGGCGGATGCCCGCCACGATCTGGTCAAACGCGCCGGGCTGGCGCACCAAGCCGTCGTGCAGTTTGGCGGTGTGTCCATGTATGGCGGGGGAGAACTCCGTCACGCCCGCCTCAATGCAGCCGTCCACAAAATCTTCATAGGCGTACATGCGCCCGTTGGTCTGCACCTGAATCACGTCATAACGCAGTTTTTTGGCAAAACGCACGAGGTCCAGAAAATCCTTGCGCATGGTGGGCTCGCCGCCGGTAAACACCACGCCGTTGCTGGTTTTGCGGGCGTGTACCAGTTCCTTCAGCACCTCCTGCGTGCTGCGGTCGCCGGTGAAGAGGTAATCCCCCACCACGCAGAACAGGCAGTTGCAGTTGCAGCTCCAGCCGGTCTTGATGTCTGCACGTTTGACGAGCAACTGGGTCATGGTAATCCGTCAGATCAAAAAACCCGCATAAAAATGGCTTCCCGCCCGATTTCAGACGCCGAGCACCACAGCCCCCAGGGCGGCCTCCATGGTCTCGCGCACTTTTTCCGCCTCCACCGGCTCACCTTTCACCACGGCGGCAAACCAGTCCAGGGCAAAACGGTCGCCACTCAGCAGGATGTCCTGACCAGACAGATGCAACTGCCAGAACCTGAGCGCCACCAGAAACTTGTTCCAGGCCCCCAGGTGTTCCTTTTCCCAACAGGCTTCCTCCAGCAGCAACACCCCCTGCACCCAGCGGATCATCCTGTCCATCATGCGCCGCGTGTTGAGCACCAGCACTTCTTTGGGCAGGGCGCTCCAGGCGGCGAACTGTTTTTCCAGTTGCCCCTTGGCCGTCAGGAGCGCGGCTTTCAGCAGTGCGGCGTCCGGGTCGGTGAGGCTGTCCAGTTTTTGGGTCATCAGGGCCATGAGGTGAGACAACGAATCTTCCTTGGCCATGGCCCGCAGGGCGTCCAGACACTGGATGTTCGCGGTGCCTTCCCAAATGGGCAGAATCAGCGCGTCGCGGTAAAAACGGGCGACGCCGAACTCCTCTGCTGTGGCGTTGCCGCCATACACCACCGCCGCCTCGCGGGCAAAGTGGCAGGCCCATTCGCCGGTGTGATATTTGGCCATGGGGGTAAAAATGCGCAGCAGGGGCCACACGCTTTCGTCGCCTTCGTTCAGGCGCTCAAAGGCGTCCACCGCCTCAAACGTGAGAGCCGTGCTGGCAATCCATTCCACGGCCAAGTCGGTGAGTTGCCCTTGACACAGGGGCTGTTCCTCCAGCCGCTTGCCAAAGGCTTCGCGTTTTTCGGCGTAACGCACCGATTCCAGAAATACCCGCCCCATCAGGCCAATGGACCCCACCGCGTTGTAAAGCCGCGACAGGTTCACCATGTCCATCATGTAATGAATGCCCTTGTTCACCTCGCCCACCAGATACGCCTCGGCGCCTTCCAGCAGCATTTCGCCGGTGGGCACATTGCGGGTGCCAATCTTGTTTTTGAGGCGGCGGATGATGAACCGGTTGTGGCTGCCGTCCGGCAGATATTTGGGCATCAGGAAAAGCCCCAGGCCACGGGTGCCCGCCGCCGCACCGTCGGGCCGGGCCAACACCATGAACACGTCGCCCCCCGCGTTGCTGGAAAACCATTTTTCGCCCGTGAGCGTCCAGCGTTCCAGACCCGCCGGGCCGCCCGGCGCGGGCGTGGCCACGGTGCGCAGTGTGCCCAGGTCGCTGCCACCGGTGATCTCGGTGAGCAACATGCCGCCTGTTTGCAGGGTTTCCGGGTTCAGACTGGTGAGGCCGGGAATGAATTGTTCCTTCAGCGCTTCGCTGCCATAACGCTCCAGCAGCCACAGCGCCCCGTGGGTCATGCAGATGGGGCACGCCAGACCAATGTCCGCCCCACCGGTGAGATAACCCCAGCCCAGAATCAGGTGCATGCTGGCTTTCTGCCCCGTCTGCTGGTGGGGCGGATGGTGGTTCCAGCCCACAATGCCCGCGCCGTAAACGTCCCGCACGTTTTCGAGATAGAGGGGATGGTGGCGCACCTGGCCGATGGGTTGTCCCCAGCGGTCGTGGTGATCCACCGTGTGGTCCTCGGCGTCCACAATGTTGGCTCGGCGCACCACCGACCCGCCGCACAGCGCCCCCATGTGATCCAGCGTCGGCTCGGCCCAGGCGTGGGCCTCGCCCAGTCGGCGGCGCATCACACGCCGCAGGTTCCAGTCTTCGCGCCACACGTTCCAGTCTTCCTGCGGCAAAAAAACGGGGGGCAAACGATGACTCTGTGACATGGCAGGCTCCTGAAAGATGACTTGGCTATCCTTTAATCTTGACATAGCCGGAGGCGGTCTGCCGAAAGACCGCCGCTTTTGCCCCCTCTCCCCGTTATGGGGAGAGGGTGATGCGAAGCATCAGGTGAGGGGTTTAGCAAGAAGCAAAAAACCGGATTCTTTTCTGGATTTTTTGCCCAGATTGAACCCCTCACCCGGCTTTCGCGCTTCGCGCTCAGGCAGGCGGGACGCCTGCCCTACTGCGTCGGCCACCCTCTCCCCGTTATGGGGAGAGGGAACATTGAGGCATTTTTTCTTAATGCTGCCTACGGCGGCGGCGCGACAGGTTCCCGCTTGCGGGCGCCGCAGTCCGGGTCTTCGGCCCATTTGCGAATCAGCTCCACGGCTTCGCGCTCTTCTTCGGTCAGCTCCATGTCAGGCTTTGACTGAAGGTTTTTGAGCATTTCCCGCCCCAGGCGGCAGTCTTCGGCGCTGAACTCGCCCGCCTTCAGGCGGTTCTGCACCATGCCGTAATACATGGGGTCGCGGCGCATCTTGTCCACTTCCGCCACTTCTTTTTTGGCTTTTTCACCCGCCTGCAGCACCAGCGTCAGGCTCTTTTCCCGCAGGGTGAGCTGGGTGACTTCCATCATGCCGTCCTTGCGCATCTTGAGGAGGTAGTCGTTCATGGCGTCCTGCATGAGTTCAGACAAAAGCGCCAGAGACGGCCCCCGCTGGCCCAGTTTTTCCCACGCCTTCTGGGGCAGGCCCAGGGCCTCTGCCGCCATGCGGAAAATCAGCCGCCCCACGGCGCTTTGCCAGAAGGTGTCCGAATACATCCCCACGTTCAGCCGCCCCATGAAAAGTTCGGGATTGTTCAGCCGCACCAGATTCTTTTCACCATCAAACGCCACCCCCAGGCCCAGCCGTAGCGTGGTGGGACGGGTGCGCAGGCCATCCATGGGAAAAGGCAGCGTCATCTCCCGCAGCTGGGGGCGCGTGGCGCGTTTCTGGAACGCGCTTGGCGCCAGCTTGAGCAACAGGGTGAAGCGCCCCGGCCGAATGTACATGCGGCTGCCTTCAATGGGTTGGCCAGACTGACGGATGGCGTGCAGGAACATGGCGTTGGCCTGCACCTCGTTGATGTCCAGGGTAAAGGTGGAGACACGGGGAAACTGTTTCCAGAAACGTTTGAACTCGGCCTCCACATTGGCCAGGGCCAGCGGCCCGGCGGCGTCCAGCACTTCGTTTTGATACACCCGCAACTGGGGCAGCGGCGTGAGAAAACCCTGAAAGGCCATGACGCCCACCACCACCAGCACCACGCTGAACAAGGCGCTCAACCGGCCTGCCCACCGCAGAAAGAAGGTCATGACACCAGTGTATCAGGATGGCAGGTGGAGAGGGGGGGGGGGCAGGAAGTCGGATGTTGGAAGTTGGAAAAAA
>CAYJOG010000209.1:0-5590 GCA_964371695.1 uncultured bacterium | reverse complement strand
GATCCATTCTCCCTTGCGGTTTTTCCAGCGGCAAAGGGCCTCCAGCCCCGCCGGTGCGCCGGTTTTCAGGTCTACCACCGGTTGGTAATGCACTTCCAGTTCGCGGCGTTTCAGCGCGCCGCGCAGTTCGATTTCGATTTCGTGCAGGCGCTGTTGTTCCTGATGCATGGCGGCGTCGAACACCTCAAACCGCGACCGGCCCCGCGCCTTGGCGCGGTACAGGGCGATGTCTGCGTCGCGCAGCATTTCCTCGGCGGTTTCATAGTTTTTGGAGTAGGTCACCACCCCCATGCTGCAACTGGTCTCGACTTCTTTGCCCTCGATGAGATAAGGGCGGCTGAGGGCGTATTGAATGCGCCCGGCCACCAGGGTGATGTCGTGGGGCGTCTTCACCGAGTCCAGCAGAATGGTGAACTCATCCCCGCCAATGCGGGCCAGGGTGTCGTTCTGCCGCAGCAGGCCTTCCAGCCTGCGGCTCACCTGCACCAGCAGTTTGTCACCATAGTGATGGCCCAGGCTGTCGTTGACCACCTTGAAACGGTCCAGGTCCAGATAAAGCAGGGCAAAGAAACGGTCGGCGTGCCGCCGGGCGTGGCTCATGGACCAGTTCAGGCGGTCAAACAGCAAGGCGCGGTTGGCAAGGCCCGTGAGCGAATCATGAAACGCGCCGTGAATGAGCTGGCGCTCGGCTTCTTCGCGTTTGACCTGCTGCACCAGCAGGTTGTGCTGCAGGTTGAAGAGTGAGCCGGCCAGTTGCTTGATTTCGCGGGGGGCGTCGTGGGGCACCTGCACTTTGGTGCGGTAGTCGCCTTCGCGGATGCGGTTGGTGACGCGCATGAAACTTTCCACGGGCCGCACCAGCCGCCCCGCCAGCCCCAGACCCACGCCCACCGTCACCACCAACGACACCAGCACCAGGGCCAGCAGCAGCATGAAATCCCGCGAGGCCCGCTCAAAGCGCTTCTGGTTGGCGGCTTCGTTGCTGGTGAGCACGGCGCCCCGCACGCCTTCGCTCAGGCGGATCACCACGTTCACGTCGTCCTGTATCTGCCGGGCCACTTCCTGGGCCATGGCCTCGTCGCCCAGTTCGCGGGCCACCGCCAGCTCGGCCACGTGCATGGGTGTTTTGTCCAGCACTTCCTGCAACGTATCCAAAGCTTCGTGGGCGGTGCGTGGCAGGTTTTTGAGAAACTTCAGCCGCCGGATGGTGACGGCGATGTCTTCATGCACGCGGCGGATGTTGGTTTCCACACCCGCCTGATTGCTCATGCCCGCCCGCATTTGCTGGTTCAGGTCTTCCATCAGCAACTGGTCAATTTCTGAAAGGTGCGACAGCGCCAGCAGGTGGGCGTTGGCCTCTTTCAGGGCCCCCTGCTGACGCATGAGGTTGTTGCCCGTGGCCAGCGCCAGGGCCGCCAGCAGCAGCAGCACAATAAAAAAGCTGTGGCCGACCTGTTGGCGGAGGGTGTTTTTCATGGGGCGTGGGGTGGGGGATTTGCGATGGAACGAACTTTGTTCGCCGCAGCATAGGGGCGGGAGGGGCGCATAAAAAGGGTCAGGCCGTCAGAAATTAAGCAAAAAATGAAGGTTGGAAGCTGGCGGTTGGTAAAAGAAAAAGCTTCTGTCGTTCCCCGCCGTCTTTTCAGGCGGGGAGAGGGTAAAAGAAAAGCCGCCGCTCTTTACCCTCTCCCGTCGTCAGATGGGAGAGGGTGGTATTGACCAAGCCGGGCTTGGTCAATACCGGGTGAGGGCTGTGTCCGTGCCCGCAAAAAACAAGGGCTTTTTTATGTGCCAAGCGAACGTGGCCCTCACCCGGTTTTGACTGGCGTCGCCAGTCAAAACCACCCTCTCCCACGCTGGGGCGCGGGCGAGGGTAATGGAAAAGCCCTTCCTCACCATCTGCCTGTTTCTCGAAAATGCAGCATTTTTTATGTCGCTGTTATAAACCGAGGAACCATTGGTGAATTATTTCTTCCGGGGCCGCACCGGTTTGGGTTTGGGGGGCGGAATGCCCACATAGGTACACAACATGCGGGTGATGAAGTTTTTGAACCGCTGGGTTTTGTCGGGGTCTTCGGCCTTGGGGCCGGTGAAGGATTCCAGCAGGTCGTCGGCGGCGAAAAAATAGTCATAGGCCGCCGTGACACAGAACGAGAGCATTTCAATGTCCACGTCCTGATGCACCACACCCATGGTCTTGAACGGCTCGATGCCGCTGGTGACCAGCCGCATGAGGTCTTTCAGGTGCTGGCTGTCCAGTGGCAGGTCGTAGTTGCGTTTGTCCACCACGGTGTGTACATCCAGGCGTGCCACCTCCGGCTGTTCATCCAGAAAATCCGCCGCCCGGCTCACGCCTTCATAAATCAGTTGCTGGGCGGGGGACTTGACCAAGCGGGGCGCGAGGTCCTGAAAAATCGGCAGAAGGTGGTCATAAAGATGTTGATGCACCGCCTTGAACAGGGCGTCTTTGCTGCCCCAGTAATAATGAATCGCCGCCAGGTTCACACCGGCTTTTTCGGCAATCTCCCGCGTGGTGCCGCCCCGGTAACCCTTGTTGCTGAACACCTCCTGCGCGGCGCGGAAAATACGCTCGCGCTGCTGGTCTTCGTGACCTTTGGCCTGATGTTTGGGTTTGCGCGGCATAAGCAAATGATAACAACCGGGGTGCCCTCTGTGGTTTGTTTGTCATAATCGCGATGCCCGTGGACGCTGAGCTGACCAAAAAAACGCGCAAAAGTTCCCGGCTCACTCTGGCAGCCAGGATGCTGCTGGGCCTGTTGCTGAGCTATGTCGTGCTGGTGCATGGGGCCTATACGCGGGCCTGGGTGCTGATTCCCATTCACCGCGCCGCCGAGCGGGGCGACACTGGCCGCCTGCGCCTGCTGCTGGGGCTGGGGGCCTGGGCTGACGCCCCCGACGCGGGGGGGCAGACACCCCTTTTCCGCGCCGTGTCGCGGGGGCATCTGGCGGCGGCCAGGGTGTTGCTGCAACAGGGGGCCGACCCCGACCACCTGACCGCCGCCCGCAACAGCCCCCTGCTGGAAGCCGCCGCCACGGGCAAGGCAGCCATGGCCCGGTTGCTGCTCACGCACGGTGCGGACATCGAGATCACCGACTTTCACGGCGGCACGCCGCTTTATCTGGCGGTGCTGGGCGAAGACCCCGCCATGGTGGCCCTGTTGCTGCAACATGGCGCGAAGGCGGGCGTGGCCGACGCATCGGGCAAGTCTCCCCTCAAGGCGGCCCAGGGGATGGCCGAGATAGAGGCGATGTTGCGGAAAAACTCCCGCCAGAAATAAACAAACCTTCACCAATGCTGCTGTTGTTATGCTTTTTCGGAATGTTTGGGTATGATTGGTCCATGAGTGAAGCGCCTGAAGAGAGCCTTCAAAAGGAGTTTGAGCACTTTAAAAACATCCGGGAATCCCTGATGCAGGAGCACCGTGACCGCTGGGTGGTGATCAAGGGAGAAAAAGTTCTTGGCCCGGTGGACACCTTCCGCGACGCGCAGGTGATTGGCGCCCAGGCATTTGGCGCGGAACCATTTTTTGTCGGACAACTGGTGCCGGACAAACATAACCGGATTGCCACCCCCTATTTTGCACATGCCGCTGGTTGACACCGATCTGGCCCCTCACCAGAGGGAACTTTTACTGGATGTGATGGTTTCTATTTCTGCAATGGACCGCATTCGGCTTGGCCTGCCAGAGGATTTACCAGAAGAGCATTTTCAAAGTTACGTCGCTCAAATTGATACCGGAGCAACCGGCACATGTATCACTTCAAGAGTTGTGAATGACCTGCATTTGCCAGACTACGGCCCCGCAGAAATGGGCACTGCGGGTGGCAGCCAAATGACCCGGCGCAGGGCCATTGCACTTTATCTTTTTGGAGACGCCAAGGGTGAAATGCGCCTGCTGGATGACCTGAGTGTGCTTGAATTTGCAGATTTGGGCGATGGCGTGGACGTGCTGATTGGCATGGACGTGCTGGAGCATTGCGTGTTGCACTTCAACGGCAAGCGGCGTTGTTTTCAACTGGCGTTTAATCAGTAAACGCGGATTAACTCAGTTGTACTTCGGCGCTTTTGGGAAGATCAGCTTGCCCACGGACACCGACTGTTTGTCCTCGGCCAGCAGCGCGCCCTTGTCGTTTTTCACCGACACCGTCAGGTCGGCCTTCTGCACCATTTTCACCTCGATGGGCAGTTCGATGCGAAAGGTGTAAATGCCGTCGCCCGCCTTGACGTCGCCTTCGCGGCCCGTGTCATACATGGGCACGCTGCCAATGCCGCTCACGTTCACTTCCACCTTCACACCGCTGGTGGCGGGAGGCGTGGTGGCTGCCGTGAGGGTGAGGGTGGGCCACGCGCCCTCTTTGTTCACCAGATCCAGCGTGGTTTTCAGAGCGGTTTTCTCCACTGCCACCGGCGCGGCGGCCGGGGGAGCCGGTGTGCCGAGGGGCAGGTTCAGCAGGTTTTTGGTGAGGAATGACTTCACCTTGGGCAGGGCTTTTTCAAGCGGGGGAATGTGGCCGCTGTTGTACCACACGATTTCCTTGGGCTGGCTGGCCGCTTCAAACAGCGCCTTGCCGGTGGGGGCGGGCACGATGTTGTCCAGCGCGCCGTTGAGCAGCAGCAGGGGTTTTTTGTAGTTGCCGATGAAGTTCAGCGGCTCCACCACCTGAAAGTGCTCCACCAGTGTGTGCAGGGCGATTTCCGGGCGGCTGCGCAGGGCGATGGCCGGGGGAATGGCGCTGAGTTTCATGATGTTCTCCCAGCCGCCGCCGCCCACAATCAGCACACCCGCAGCGGGCCTGCGGTCGCTGCCCAGAAAAAGACTCCCCATGATGGCCCCCATGCTGGCCCCCAGATAACCAATCCGGTTGGGGTCCACCTCCTGGCGGGTCAGCAAAAAGTCATAGGCCCGGCGCATGTCCACCACCGACTGAATGATGGCGTTGCGGTTTTCGAACAGGTTGGGGCCAAAAATGTTGACGCCCGGTTTTTTGCGTTCGCCGTGATATTGGGCGTCGATGCCCATCACGCACAGGTTGTGCATGGCGGGCATGTTCATGGCCATGCGGGCAAAGTTTTTGCTGTCGCCATAACCGTGCCCCACGATCATGCACGGAAAGGGGGCCTTGCCCTTTTTGGGCACGCCAAACAGGGCTGTCACCCGCTCGTTGTGTACGCTGGTGAAGACGACGTGATAAACGGTGTGCAGAGGCGAGGCTTCTGCGTCCGGCTTCACCTCGGCGTCGAGCGGCAGGGTGGGGTCGTATTGGTAAAACTCCATGATGTCCGTGGGGCCAAGGGCGCGAACAGGCGCGGCGGACAACACGAGTGAGAAGACGGCCAGCAGGCCGCAGACACAAAGATGTAATCGGGACATGCCGCAAAGGTTAGCGCTTAAGCCGGTCTTATACCAATGAACATTCAAAACAGCATGAATGTTCATTGGATTAATTGGCCTTGCCGTTCGTCATGAACGGCTGCGGCCCGGCGCGGCGCAGGCAAAGCCCGCTTGCGCCGCAAACACCTCCGGCGCATGTTGCGCCTCGGTGTTCGGGTCAGTTGGTGCGGGTTGTC
>CAYJOG010000208.1:4269-5621 GCA_964371695.1 uncultured bacterium | reverse complement strand
CCACCACCTCCTGCGCGGCGGCCAGAAACTCGGTCACCACCCGGCCCGCGCCCGCGCCGGTGTCAAACAGCACCACGTCATAACGCCCCACCAGCGCCTGGATCTCCTTGAGGCACTGGGGCAGGTGGGCCTCCAGCGTGGCGGGAATCAGACGCGAGCCGGAAAGCCCCACAATCACGTCCAGGCCAGAGGTGTGGCGCTGGATGATTTTGTCCAGGGGTTTGAGTCCCGCCAGAAACTCGCCCAGGTGCGGCTTGCCTGTCCAGCCCAATAAAAGGTCTGCGTTGGCCATGCCCATGTCGGCGTCCACCATCAGCACTTTTTTGCCTTGCCGCGCCCAGTGAATGCCCAGGTTGAGTGTGAAGTTGCTCTTGCCCACGCCGCCCTTGCCGCTGGTGACGGCGATGAGCCTGCTTTGCTGAAGGGGTTCTTCTTCCTGCCCCGGAAAAGGGTCCTGTTGATCCCTGGCGTTGCGCTCGGCCACCAGGGCGCGCAGTGCGCCTGCCTGATCTTTCATGGCAGGCTCCTTTCGCCCATCACCCAGGCGGCGAGGTCAGCCGGTGTGGGTTCCAGAATGTCGTCTGGCACAGACTGGCCCATGGTGACGTAACTGAAAGGCGCGCCGCTTTTGGCGGCGAGGTTGAGCAGCACGCCGGGGGTGTGGCTTTCGTCCAGCTTGGTGAGCACCAGCCGGTTTGCGCCGATGTGCGAAAACCGCTCCAGCGCTCCCAGGCTGTCGTTCAGGTCCAGGTTGGCCGCCACCACAAAATGGATTTCCTGAGGTGAAAGGGCCTGCACCAGGGCCAGAAGCTCCTGCATCTGCTGCTCGTTGCGGGGGCTGCGCCCGGCGGTGTCCACCAGCAGAATGTCCATGTCCGTGCGCCGTTGCAGAAAGGCGGGCACTTCGTCGGCCCCATACAGCACTTCCATGGGCACACCGATGATGTCGGCATAGACCTTGAGCTGCTCCACCGCCGCAATGCGATAGGTGTCCGCACTGGCCAGACACACGTTGTAGTTCTGAATCAGTGTCAGCCCGGCGGCGATTTTGGCGATGGTGGTGGTTTTGCCCACGCCGGTTGGCCCCACAAATACGCAGACATGGGGCCGCCCTGGCTGGACGGGCCGCACCCCGGCGGCGGTCTTCAGACGCCCCAGCAACACCGTGCGCAGCGCCCGGCTGGCCTGGGAATCCCCCAGGGTCTGGGCCTCGCTCAGCACGGTGTCCACCAGGTCCGCCGCCACACCCTGGCGCAACAGCAGGGCGCTGAGTTCCGCCCAGACCCCGATGGGGCGACCCGTGATTGCCGGGCTGGCGGCCTGTGCCGCCTGGGCCGACAAAAACTGCGTCA
>CAYJOG010000208.1:0-4259 GCA_964371695.1 uncultured bacterium | reverse complement strand
CGCCCCCTGCCGAGAGACCGTTAAACCCCTCGGTGCTGGGCTGAGCCGCCGGGGGCGTGTGGCGTGTCCAGGGATTGGCCTGCATGGGGGGCGGCGGCAGCATGGGGTCTGCCTGGGGCATGGCGGTGGAAGACTCTACAAAATCAAAACCTCCACCATGTTGGGGGGCTGCGGACGCAGCACGCGTCGTGGCCCTGGGCTGGGCAAAACGCAGGGCCGGGTTGGGCAGGTCCGAGTCGCCGCTTTCGGCCACGCCCACCAGCACTTCATAACACTCCCGGCCAAACAGGTTTCCGAGAAAAGAAATGCCGCCCACCACCTTGCGTTTGCTGTGCAGCACCACCACGCCCTCACCCAGTTCCTGGCGGGCTGCCAGCAGGGCTTCGTTCAGGGACTCTGCCTCGTAACGTTTGGTGAGCATCAGTCTTCACCCCCCGCCGGGGCCGGGGCGCGGCCAGCGCCCAGCCGCACGGTGCCAATGCTGCGCAGCTTGATGCCCGGCGTGATCTCGCTGTGGCTCAAAACCACCAGCGACGGAAAGAATGGATCCACCAGCTTTTTGAGGTAGGTGCGCACGCGGGGGCTGGCCAGCAGAATGGGTTGATAACCCAGGGTGGCGGCCTTGCCCACTTCGGCGTCCAGGCCCTCTTTCAGACGCAGGGTCACGTCGGGGGGCAACACGGCATAACTGGTGCGCTCACCCCGGTGAATGCTGCGCTGGATGGTTTCTTCCACTTCGGGGTCCAGCGTCATCACCGCCAGCGCGCCGTCGGGCAACTGGTGGGTGGCGCAGATTTCGCGGGCCAGACGCGAGCGCACATATTCCGTCAGCACGTCCACGTCTTTGGTCATGCCGCCGTAGTCGGCCAGGGTTTCCAGAATGGTGACCAGATTGCGCACCGGCACGCGCTCGCGCAGCAGGTTTTGCAGCACCTTTTGCACTTCGCCCACACTGAGCACGTCGGGCACCAGTTCGTCTACCACCGCAGCGTATTTGTCCTTGAGGTTGTCCAGCAGGCTTTTGACCTCCTGACGGCCCAACAGTTCATAACCATGGCTCTTGATGACTTCGGTGAGGTGGGTGGCCACCACGCTGGCGGGGTCCACGATGGTGTAACCAGCCATTTCAGCCTGATCTTTTTGTGTTTCGGCGATCCAGAGCGCGGGCAGGCCAAAGGCTGGCTCGGTGGTGGGAATGCCGTCCACCTCTTCGCTCACCTCGCCGGGGTTCATGGCCAGAAACCGGTCCACCATCACATTGCCCTTGGCCACTTCGTTGCCACGAATCTTGATGGCGTAGTCGTTGGGGCGAAGCTGGATGTTGTCGCGGATGCGGATGGGGGGCACCACCAGACCCATTTCCAGGGCGGTCTGGCGGCGGATCATGGTCACGCGGTCCAGCAGGTCGCCCTTCTGGTCGGGGTCCACCAGGGGAATGAGGGCATAGCCGATTTCCAGCTCCATGGCGTCTACGTGCAAGAGCTGGGTCACGTCCTGGGCGCGGCCAATATCAGGCTTGGCTTCTTCGGCGGCAGGTTTCACCTGGGCGCGTTGCTGGGCGGCTTTTTCTGAGCGTTCACGGTAAAGGGCCAGGGCCACCAAACCGCCCCCCAATAACACCAACGGCAGCGGTGGCATGCCGGTGAACACACCCATCACACCCAGGGCCAGCAGCAGGCCGCCGGTGATTTTCAGCGGGTCGCTGCGCTGGCCAAACTGACTGAGGATGTCCTGGCTCATGTTCTGATCGCCTGCTGCGTTGGTCACCATGATGCCCGTGGCCGTGCTCATGAGAATGGCGGGCAACTGGTTTACCAGACCGTCACCCACCGTGAGGCGGGTGAACAGGTTGAAGGACTCGGCGGGGGAGAGGTTCATGCTCACAATGCCCACCACAAAACCCCCCACAACGTTGATAAGGGTGATGACGATGCCGGCGATGGCGTCGCGCTGCACAAAGTTGCTCGCGCCGTCCATGGCGCCGAAATAGTCCGACTCGCGCTCCAGCTTGCGGCGGCGGGTGCGGGCTTCCTGGTCGGTGATCAGGCCGTGATTCAGGTCGGCGTCAATGGACATCTGCTTGCCGGGCATGGCGTCCAGGGTGAAGCGGGCGGCCACCTCGCCGATGCGTTTTGCGCCGTGGGTGATCACCACAAAGTTCACGAAGACCAAAATCGAAAAGATGATGAGGCCCACCACGATGTTGCGGGCTTCGGTGCCCCCCAGCACGAACGAACCAAAACTGTTGATGATGTTGCCTGCGTGGCCGGTGGTGAGGATGGAGCGGGTGGTGGCGATGTTCAGCACCAGACGGAAGAGGGTGCTCACCAGAATCACCGTGGGAAAAGCCGAAAACTCCAGCGGCTCCCGCAGGTACATGGAGACCATGATGGTGAGAATGCCGATGGTCATGCTGAAGGTGATGAGGAAATCCAGCGCCAGTCCGGGCAGTGGCACCACCAGGGCCAGCAGCATCACCACCACGCCAACGGGCAACGCCCACTCCGTCAGCGCACGGGGATTAAAAGGCAGAGAGATGGCAGGGGTGTTGGCCATGATTGGTGACCCACCATTTTAACGCGTAAGACAGGGCCGTTTGGGAATTGGCGCGAGTCAGGATTTTTTATTCAGAACTGCCAGAAGTCGGTGCTTACTGGCACGTAACAGAAGGTTTTTCGCCCGCCTGTGCGCGAATCACACAAACCTTCCCGGCGTTGCTTCGGCCTTTGGCCTCCAGCACACAGGGGCCGTCCTGGGGTTGGGAGAGGGTGAGGGAAGGGCAGTTGGCCCGGCCATAACCTTGCAGCCAGCCCGACCAGCGGGTATTGGTGGTGATTTCATCGCACTTTTTGCCCTTGGCGGCGGTTTCGTGGCCAAAAGCCTCCATCACGGCGGTGCATTCGGCCACAATGGGCAGGGCGGCGTCCGTCAAGGCCGGGAATTGCATCATCGCAGGAGTTTGTCCAGAGGCAGACAAGGTTGACGATGGCGAAACAGGGGTGGGGACCGGCACGGGCATGGCCGGGGCCGATGGGGCGGAGATGGCGAAAAGCGCCATGTCGGCCATGGGGGAAGGGAGCGAAAGTTGGCTTAACCGGCAGATTTTGGGACTGGTGCAGAGATATTCACACTGAAGTTGATCGGGCGAAACCGTTGGGGCGCTGACCAGAATGGAGGCCGAGGTGACCTCGCCCGGCGCGGCGGGGGGCATGAAGGGGGGGATCAGTGTGGCCTGCAAGTTGGCCCGCACGGGGGGAAGGGGCAATCCTTTTGAAGGCAGAAGGCTGAGCAGGGCCACCTGCCCCCGGCAGGCGGCGGTGAGCACCTCGGCGTCCGCCTTGGGGGCGAAAACCGGTTTCAGCCCCAGGGCAAAAACAGCCATGGCCAGCACCAGACCCAGGATGCCGGTCAGAATCCCCAGCTTGCCGGGCATGGGCAGAACATCTATTTTTTCCGTGTTGCGCAGGTTTTTGGCCACCAGCCAGCACAGAACAACGGGCAGCACCAGCAAACCCAGCAAAAGGTGCGCCGCCGTGGCCGGGGTTCCCGACAGGGGAAGGGGAAACGGCAGGGTCAGCCAGGGGCCTCTGCCCGCCGCCAGTGTGCCAAACAAGGTTGCGGCGCTGGCCCAGAGCACGGGGGCCAGACACAGGGCAGGGGGGGCGCTGCGACGAAGGAACAGCAGGGCGGCCGTGCCCAGCAGGCCCCCGGCCAGGGCGCTGATCCAGCCCATGGCCAGAAAGACGCCGGTGGCCGTGGCCACCAGCAGGCTCAGGCCCAGGGCGGGCAAGGTCTGTGAAAGTGCCGAAGGGGCCTGCTGAGGTGTTGGCAGTTCTTCCTGAAACAGCGCCGGTTCCTCTGTGGAAACCGTTTGGGGGAGGGGTGCGGGAGGCACGGCCGCTTCTGCTGCCTGCGGGGTGTCGGTGTGGTGTTCAAACCAGGTGGTGCTTGGCGTTGGAGCCGGGGTTTCTTCAGCCTTGCCCTCTTCGGGAGGTGGCGGAAGACTGGCCACAGGCGGTTCCACGAGTGGTTCCGTAGGGGGTGTGGGTTCTGCAAGGGCTGCCTCAAAAGCTGGTTCTTCAGGCAGTGGGGCAAGGGGAGGCTCAAAAACGGGTGATTCTTCAGGAGGTGTTTCCCATGAAGTGGCTGGGGGTGCCTGTTCCGGTTCCGGCGGTATCTGGGCCGGGGGTTCCTCTGGTGAAACGGCGGTGGCAGTTCCCTGATTTTGTTCCCAATAGGCCCGGTAGGCTTCCATGGGG
>CAYJOG010000207.1:0-5630 GCA_964371695.1 uncultured bacterium | reverse complement strand
TTTCGGGATCTCCCCCCACCGGCCGCTTTGCCACCCACGCACCTGGCCCGGCGCTGAGTGTGCCCAATGTGCTGATGGCGCTGCAAGACGACTCCCAACGTCAGGCCCAGGCGCTGAGCAACATCCGCCAACTCACCGGTTATGACCGGGCCGAACAGATGCTGCGGCTGAACCCTCCCCGCGCGGTAAAGGTGGCTTTGCTGGATGCTGGCGCCGACCTCGCGCACCCCGCCCTGCAGGGGCAGGTCGTGAATCAGGTCAATCTGGTGGATGAGAGTGGCACGGCGGACTCCCACGGCACCCGTCTGGCCATGCTCATTTCGGGCAAGACCACCAGCCAGTTTGGCGGGGGGCTTTGCCCGGATTGCCAGTTGCTTTCGGTCAAGGTCTGTGCCCATGGCCGCTGCCCGTTGTCTTCGGTGTTGTCGGGTCTGGAGGCCGCCAGCCGCTGGGGGGCCGAGGTGATCTGTCTGGGTTTTGGCGCACGGGGCGTGGAGCAGGAAGCCCGCGAAGCCCTGTCCCTGGGGCTGGGCCGGTTAAAAGGGGCGGTGGTGCTGGCCCCGTCGGGCAACGACAGTGGCCCATTGGCCGGACGTTTTCCTGCCGATGTGCCGGGCATCGCCGCTGTGGCGGCCAGCACGACAGGGGGGCTCCCTTGGTCCGGCTCGGTGCTGGGCAGTGCGCCGCTTTTATCCGCGCCGGGGGCGGATCTGCCCCTGGATGGGGTGGTGGCGTCGGGTACCAGTTATGCCGTGGCCATTGCAGCCGGGGCGTTGGGGCATCTGGCCGGTCAGGCAAATGCCCGGCAGGGGCTGGTCGCTTTGCTGGCCGCGCCGGTGCGGGATCAACTGCTGCCGGTGAATCTTTATGACGCCCACCTGCGCCTGCAACACGCGGGCACGGGCAGTGCTGCCGCTCTTTCGGTGCAGGCCCCTCCACGGGCGGGGCCGGGGGCCAATGTGGGGCTTCAACTCATCACGCCGGTTTCCGGCCCGGTGAGCTGGAAAACCGACAAGGGCAGGGTGTTGCCGCTGGAAAACGGCAGCGCCCGGCTGACACTGCCCACCGCCATTGGCCCAGTGCAGGTGACCGTGCAGGCCGGGGTTGTTCAGACTACGGTGCATATTGAAGTCAGCTCCGTCACGCCCACCCGTCTGACGCTGGTGGCCGAAAGCCCCCTGGCCACCGGGGGCGACACCTGGGCCACCGTGCTGGCCGACACGGCAGAAGGTTATCGCCTGCCCGTGGCCGCACGGTTTGAGGCGGACACCGGCGCGAAGCTCTCTGTTTCTGCAGATGGACACATCCGGGCGCTCAAGGCCCCCGGCGGCACGGTGCGCGCCAAAACAGGCAACCTGAACACGACGGCTTTTGTGGCCGTCTCCAGCGCCCTGGCCGTGCCGCTCACGTTGCAGGCCCCCGGCGACTGGCCGGTGTTCAAGGGCAGTGGCTCTCACGTGGGTGTGAGCACCGAAACCATCGGCCCCTCGCTCATTGCCCGGTGGAAAGTGGACCTGGGCGGCCCCATCACGGCCAGCCCGATTGTGGAGAGTTCGGTGGTTTATACCGCCACCGAAACCGGAGACGTGGTGGCCCTGGACAAAATCAGTGGTACGGAAATCTGGCGGCGCTCTTTTGGCGGCGTGCTGGGGGCCACACCGACTTTGTGTGGCGCGCTTTTGATCATGCCCATTCCCCGCAAGGTGGTGGCGCTGAACCGGGGCGACGGCACCACGGTGTGGGAGTTCGACACCCACGTCACCAATCCCGGCAATCCGCCAGAGAACGCCTCCAGCCCCGTGTGCGACAACGTGCGGGTCTATTTCGGCAGTCTGGACGCCAGCGTTTATGCCGTGAATCTGGCGGATGGCTCCCAGGCGTGGGAACTGGCCACGGGTGGTCAGGTTCCCGGATCACCCGCCTTGCTGGGGGGGCTGCTGGCCATCGGTTCCACCAACAACTACCTGTATTACCTCGATGCCGCCACGGGTGTTTCTGTCTGGAACCTGGGTGCGTTTCCCGCCAGCAATGGTTACAACACGGGGGGGAACAACATCAGCAGCCCGGCTATTTCCGGCACCCGGATTTACATGGGTGTGTCCAGCGACCAGGGCGCGCCCGCACCCTATGGCGAGGTCATCGCCGTCAATCAGGCCGATGGCTCACTGGCGTGGTCGTTTAACACCAGCAACTGGGTCACGGTGAGCCCCACCATTGCGGGGGGGCTGGTGCTGGCGGGGGACATTGATTTCAATTTTTATGCGCTGGACGAAAACACCGGCGCGGTGGTGTGGTCGCGGCAACTGGGCAGCGCCATTTTGAGCAGTCCCATTGTGGTGGGCAACGTGGTGTATGTGGGCACCGACGACCGGCAGCTTTATGCGCTGAACTTGGCCGACGGCCAGATTCTTTCCACCTTCGAGACCGGGGCGCGCATCTGGAGCAGCGTGGCGCCGTCTCAGGGCATTCTGTATCTCACCAGCGCGGACAGGTTCATTTACGCACTGGGGGCCGGCATTACGCCGCCGCAGTCCTTCACCGCCGCCGATGAACCGGGGCAGAATCGCCTGAACTGGACCCCCAGCACCACCTATCTGGATGGCAACCCGTTTGTGGACATTGGCGGCACGGATATCTATCGCTCTCTCAGTGCGGGCGGCCCCTTTGCCCTGGTGGGCACGGTGGGGCCGGGCATCGGCACTTTTGTGGACACCAACGTGACCGCAGACACCACCTATTTTTATGAGGTGCTGGCTTTTGACACGCAGACGCCGCCCAACGAGAGCGCCTTTTCAAGCATCGCCCAGGCCACGCCGTCTTCGGTGGTGGACACGAAGCCCCCGGCTGCCCCCACCGGCCTGCTGGCCACGCCGCAGGACAGCGCAGTGCTGCTGACCTGGAACAGCCCCGCCACCAATGATGACGGTTCCCCGCTCTCGGACCTGGCCGGATTTCTTGTCTACCAGTCCCTTACGCCGGGCGGGCCTTATACCCTGGTCACGCCCTCGCCCATCACCGCCACCAACTACAACGTGAGCCTGCTCACCAATGGTGTGCCTTATTACTTCGTGGTGACGGCGGTAGACGACAAAGCGCCCCGTAATGAAAGCGCCGATTCGCTGGAAGTTTCCGCCACACCCAGTGTTGCGTCGGGCGGCGCGTGTGTGGTCTGGCGGCAGTTTGGCTGCACCAGCGAAAAGACCGGCTTCATCAACACCATTCTCACCCCCCCCCTGGTGCCGCGCTGGCAATATCAGACCGGCGCAGTGGTGGGGTCCAGCCCCGTGGCCATTGCGGCAGACACGGTGTTCGCCGGCAGCGAAGACAGTTATGCCTATGCCCTGAACCTGAGCAACGGCGCGCAGCGCTGGCGCTTCAAGACGGGCGGCATCATCCAGTCTGCACCTGTGGTGGGAGACGACGTGGTGGTGTACGCCAGCGCCGACGGGTTTGTATATGGCCTGGACCGGGTCAACGGCACACAGATTTGGCGGGTGTCCACCGGCGGGCCGGTGTTTGGCCCCCTGGTGCTGGATGGCAGCACGGTTTACGCCGGCGACTTCTCCGGTTTTATCTATGCGCTGGACATCAACACGGGCCAGAACCGCTGGGCCGCTCCCGCCCAGGTCAATGGCTCCATCATTGGCGGTGGCGCGGTGAGTCAGGGGCTGCTTTACATCGGCAGCAGCAGCGGACGGGTCAACGCCTATAACACGCTCAATGGCGCACTGTTGTGGAGCAGCCCCAGCCTGAACGCCAACATCACCAGCACCCCCAGCATTGATGGAGACCGGCTTTATGTGGGCACCGACCAGGGGGCGCTTTTTGCCCTGTCCCTCAGCAACGGCGTCACGTTGTGGCAGTTCGCCACCGGCGGGTTGATCACCGCCAGCCCGTCGGTGCGCAACCGGGTGGTTTATGTGGGCAGTTGGGACGGCATTTTTTATGCCGTGAATGGAGACACGGGGGCAGAGGTGGGGCGCTTTGTGGTGGGCGATTCCATCCTCAGCACCGCCGCCATCGCCAACGACATCGTGTTTTTCGGGGCCAATGACAGTTTCCTTTATGCGCTGGATGCCGATGACATCACCGTTCAGCTTTTCCGTGACAGCCTGCAGGCACGGGTGCTGTCTTCGCCCGCCATCACCGGCAATTTCCTGGTTCTGGCTTCAGACGCGGGCCGTGTGTTCGCCTTTTCCACCGGCAACAAACCCAACCCGCCCTCTGGTCTTTCGGCTGTGGCGGGCGACAAAGAGGTCACCCTGTCCTGGTCGGCCCCCATCCTCAATACCGACGGCACGCCGGTGACGGACCTGGATTCCTACAACATTTATTTCGCCCCCACCGCCAACGGACCTTACACCATCGCCACCAACGTGAGCGCCACCACCACCTCCGCCACCGTCAACAACCTGCTCAACACCGTGCCCTATTTCTTTCAGGTGACGGTGGTGGACAACGAAAACCCCGCCAACGAATCGGAAAAGTCCAACATCGCCACGGGCCTGCCCTCCAACAAGCCCCCCGCCGTGCCGCAGAACTTCACCGCGCTTTCTGGCGACAAGCGGGTGACCCTGAGTTGGAGCGCCGTGACCACCAACAGCGACGGTACGCCCATTCAGGACCTCGCCGGTTACAACGTGTATTTCGGCACCACGCCGGGGGGGCCATACAGCCTGTTCAACCCCACCCTCATCACGCAGACTGGCACCACGGTGTCGGGTCTCACCAACGGGGTGACCTATTACTTTGTGGTGCGGGCGCAGGACAGCGACAGTCCCGCCCCAGCCCAGAGCGCAAACTCGGTGGAACTCACCGCCACGCCTCTGGGCAATATGCCCAGTCCGCCACAGAACCTGAACGCCCTGGCCGGTGACGGCCTGGTGTTGCTGAGCTGGTCAACCGTGGTGACCAACACCGATGGCACTACCATTCAGGATCTCGCAGGTTATGACGTGTATGTGAGCCTCACCAGCGGGGGCCCCTATACAAAAGCCAACACCAGCACACTGGCTGCCACCTCGTTTACGCTCTCTGGTCTCATCAACAACACGCCCTACTTTTTTGTGGTGCGCGCCAAAGACCGTGACACTCCCCAGAATCAGAGCGACAACAGCAGCGAGGTGACGGCCACGCCCCGTGGCGCGGCTCCGGCCCCGCCGGTAATTCTGTTCGCCACGCCGCAGGACACCGCCGTGGAGCTCACCTGGGAAGCCCCCAGCGCCGATGAAAATGGTTTGCCGCTGAACGACCTGTCGGGCTACAACATCTATTTCACACTCACCCCCGGCGGGCCTTATACCCTGGCCAACGCCACGCCCATCACAGGCCAGAGTTACACCGTCACCAACCTGGAAAACCTCCAGACCTATTATTTTGTGGTGCGGGCGCTGGACAGCTCTGTTCCCCCCGTTGAAAGCATCAACAGCTACGAGGTCAGCGCCATTCCCAATGTGCAGGATCCGGTGTATTTGCAAGGGGGCTGGTATCAGTCCGACGTACAGGAGGCCATTCCGGGGCGCGCCGCCATCAGCCTTTACACCGGCGCGGTGGCCGTGCTGCAAAAACGGGTTTTTGATGAAGTGGGTGTGATGCTGATGCCGCTCAGCATGTATCAGGACACGGGTGTG
>CAYJOG010000206.1:0-5734 GCA_964371695.1 uncultured bacterium | reverse complement strand
CCTCAGCCCCAAGGGCATCAAAACCTACCTCGACGGTTATGTGGTGGGGCAGGATCAGGCCAAGAAGGTGCTCTCGGTGGCGGTCTACAACCATTACAAGCGCATCCGCAACCGCAAGAGCGACGAGGTGGAGCTGCAGAAAAGCAACATCCTGCTGCTTGGCCCCACGGGCAGCGGCAAAACCCTGCTGGCCCAGACGCTCGCGAAGGTGCTGGATGTGCCATTCGCCATTGCCGACGCCACCAGCCTCACCGAGGCGGGTTATGTAGGCGAAGACGTGGAGAACATTCTGCTGCGGCTCATCCAGTCTGCCGACTTTGACGTGAAAAAAGCCAAGGAAGGCATCATCTACATCGACGAAATCGACAAAATCGCCCGCAAGGGAGACAACCCCTCCATCACCCGCGACGTGAGCGGCGAGGGTGTGCAGCAGGCGCTGCTGCGCATTCTCGAAGGCACGGTGGCCAACGTGCCGCCACAGGGCGGACGCAAACACCCCAACCAGGAATTCATCCAGATCGATACCAGCAACATCCTGTTCATCTGCGGCGGTGCTTTTGACGGCATCGAAGACATCATCCGCCGCCGCCTGGGTGATCAGGTGATGGGCTTTCGGGCCGATCACAAATCCCGGTTGCAGGTCCGCGATGAAATGCTGGGTCAGATCATTCCCCAGGATCTGCTCAAGTTCGGCCTGATTCCAGAGTTTGTGGGCCGTTTGCCCGTGGTGGCGGCGCTCAAACCGCTGAACGAAGACGCCCTGGTCAACATTCTCACCGAACCCAAAAACGCCCTCGTCAAACAGTTTCGCAAGCTGTTTGAAATGGACGGCGTGAAACTTTCCGTCACCGACGACGCCGTGCTGGCCATCGCCAAAAAAGCCATGGCGCAAAAAACCGGCGCACGGGGCCTGCGCAGCATTCTGGAGAGCATTTTGCTGGAAGTGATGTTTGATTTGCCCAGTGACAAATCCATCAAGGAAGTGGTCATAGACCAGGATGTGGTGGAAGTGGGCAAGTCGCCGCTCACCATCCGCAAATCACAGGCGCCCAAAAAGAGCGTAATGTAATGGCAGTGCGCCGCACGCCCGCGCCACGGGGAGAAGTGCGTGGCCTGCCCGTGTTGCCGCTGCGCGACGTGGTGGTGTTCCCTGGCATGATCCTGCCCCTGTTTGTGGGGCGCGAGCGTAGCCTGAATGCGCTGGAATCCGCCATGACCGGCGACCGGCATATTCTGCTGGCCACCCAACTGGACGCTCGGCTGGAAGACCCCGGCCCCTCGGATCTCTACCCCGTGGGCACCATGGCGGAAATCCTGCAACTGCTCAAACTGCCCGACGGCACCGTAAAGGTGTTGGTGGAGGGCAAGGACCGCGCAGAGATCAAGACCATCCAGTCTCACGACCATCTCTATCAGGCCACCGTGGAAGTGTGGATTGACAAGGTGGGTTCGTCCAAGGAACTGGAAGCCCTGCGCCGCACGGTGCTTTCGCATTTCGAGCAATACGTCAAGCTCAACCAGTCGCTGTCGGTGGAAATCATCAGCAGCGCCCATCAGGTGGACGACATCTGCCGCCTGGGCGACCTGGTGGCCAGCCACATGCTGCTGAAGGTGGAACAGAAGCAGGCCATTCTCGCCACCCGTGACCCCCGCGCGCGCCTGGAGACTGTCAGCCGCCTGCTGCACAACGAAATCGAGATTCTGGGCATTGAGAAAAAAATCTTCAGCCGTGTGCGCAAGCAGATGGAAAAAAGCCAAAAGGAATATTTCCTCAAGGAGCAACTGCGCGCCATTCATCAGGAACTGGGGCAAGAAGACGCCCGCTCGGCGGAAATCAACGAACTGAAAAGCAAGCTGGAAAAACTGGGCTGCAACGACGAAGTGCGGCAGGTGATCAACAAACAGATACAGCGCCTGGAGCAGATGCACCAGGACACCGCCGAAGCCTCGGTGGTGCGCACCTATCTGGACTGGCTGCTGGACCTGCCCTGGCGCGTGAAGACCGAAGACAAGCTGGACCTGAAACTGGTGAAGAAATGCCTGGATGAAGACCACCACGGCCTGGACGAAGTGAAGGAACGTATTCTGGAACACTTGGCGGTGAGCAAACTCACCGGCAACATGCAGGGGGCGATTCTGTGTTTTGTGGGGCCGCCGGGCGTGGGCAAAACCAGCCTGGGCCGCAGCATTGCGCGGTCCATCGGCAGGCAATATGTGCGGGTGTCGCTGGGGGGCGTGCGGGATGAAGCAGAGGTCCGTGGCCACCGCCGCACCTATGTGGGGGCGCTGCCGGGCCGCGTCATCCAGTCCATCAAAAAAGCCGCTTCGGCCAACCCGGTGATGCTGCTCGATGAAGTGGACAAAATGAGCACGGATTTTCGTGGTGACCCCTCAGCGGCTTTGCTGGAGGTGTTGGATCCGGAGCAGAACCGGGAGTTCAGCGATCACTATCTGGAAGTGCCTTTTGACCTGTCGGACGTGTTGTTTATCACCACCGCCAACATGCTCGATACGATTCCCGGCCCTCTGCGGGACCGCATGGAAATCATCCGCCTGCCCGGTTATACCGATGAAGAAAAACTGGTCATCGCCCGGCGGCACCTGTTGCCCAAACAAAAAGAAAAACTGGGCCTGACCAAGGTGAAGGTGAAGCTGGACGACGCCATGCTGCTGCACATCATCCGCCGCTACACCCGCGAGGCGGGGGTGCGCGAGCTGGAGCGCATGTTGGGCAAGCTGCTGCGCAAAATCGCCCGGCGCGTGGTGACACAGGGCAAAACCGGCCCGGTGGAAGTCACCGAAAAAGACCTGGGCAAATATCTGGGTGTGGTGCGGTTTGATCACGGTTTGGCCATGAACGAGCCCAAGGTGGGCGTGGCCACGGGGCTGGCTTATACCTCGGTGGGGGGCGACGTGCTGTTTGTGGAGACCACCGTGATGCCCGGCAAGGGCAAGCTGCAACTCACCGGCAGCCTGGGCGACGTAATGAAAGAAAGCGCCCATGCGGCCCTGAGCATCCTGCGGTTTAACGCCCCCATGCTGGGTGTCGCGGCAGACTTTTTTGAGAAACACGACCTGCATGTGCATGTGCCCGAAGGGGCCACGCCCAAAGACGGCCCCTCGGCGGGGGTGTGCCTGTTCACCAGCATGGTGAGCGCCGTGCTCAAGCGGCCTGTGCGCAACGACGTGGCCATGACCGGAGAAATCACCCTGCGGGGCGACGTGCTGGGGGTGGGCGGCCTGAAGGAAAAAACCCTGGCGGCGGCGCGCCTGGGCATTGCGCACATCATCCTGCCCTACGAAAACAAGAAACAGCACGCCGAGCTGCCGCCCACGGTGCGGGAGCACGTGAAGATTCATTACGTCAAGACCACCGGCGACGTGCTGCGACTGGCGCTGGCCGTGCCGCCAGAAAATCCGGCGGGTGAACCCAAAAAAGCGGTGACGAAATCCTTGCCGAGGCCCACCCTGAAACCCCCTCCCCCCGGCACACCCAAACGCAGGCCCGGTCTGGGGATCCGCAGGGTGTAAACCCATGAAAAGTTCCAACGTTTTGGGCGTAGTGCCCGCGCGGTTTGGCAGTGAGCGATTTCCGGGCAAGGTGCTGGCCAAAGTGGGGGGCGTACCCATGGTGGTGGCCGTGGCTCGGCGGGCGCTCAGGGCCAAAGCGCTGGGTGGTGTGGTGGTGGCTACGGACCACGCCGAAGTGGCGGAGGTGTGTCAAAAACACCGCCTGGACGTGGTGATGACTTCCCCAAAGCACCCCAGCGGCACCGATCGTCTGGCCGAGGTGGCGCGCAAAATGCCCCAGGCGGCTTTTCTGGTGAACATCCAGGGCGACGAGCCGCTCATGGAGCCCCGGCTGATCAATCAGGTGGCCAGACTGGTGCAGGCGCACCCCGCCGAGGTGGCCACCGCCGCCTGCCCGCTGTCAGACGAAGAACACTGGCTGAACCCCAACGTGGTGAAGGTGCTGCTGCGGCGTGATGGCCGGGCGCTTTATTTCAGCCGTCGCCCCATTCCCTATCCGCGCAAACCGGGGGCCACGGCGCTGGCCATGCAGCACATCGGCATTTATGCCTACGAGCGGGATCTGCTGCTGTGGTTCGCCCGTCAAAAGCCCGATGCCCTGGAAGTGGTGGAGGGGTTGGAGCAACTTCGGCTCATGCGTCTGGGCAAAGACCTGCGGGTGATTCAGACTGCCTACCGCCCCGTCGGCGTGGACACACCCGAAGACCTGGAACACGTCAATCAACTGTTGAAGTCAGGGCGGTGAGCGCCATGCTGCAACAGGCCATCACCACCCAACAGGAGGAAGCACTGCGCGGCGCGGCGGCGGAAAAAAGTCTCTATCTGCTGGGCCTGGGGGCCAATCTGGGCGACTGCCTGGCCAACCTGCGGGTGGCGCTTGAGAATCTGGAAAACCAAAACGCCAGGGTGCTGGCCCGCAGCGTGGTGGTGTTGTCGCCCCCCATGGGGCCGGTGGCGCAGCCGGATTTTTTGAACGCCTGCGCCTGGGTCTCGTGGCCCCATGGGCCCCAGGCGCTGCTGGACCTGTGCCGCCGTGAAGAAGATTGTTTTGAGCGCGACCGTTCCGTTCATTGGGGGCCAAGGCCACTGGACCTGGACCTGTTGTGGTGGAGTGGCGGCGGTGTGCAGACGGAAATGCTGAGGTTGCCGCACCCCGGTTTGGCAGAACGGGATTTTGTGCTGATACCCGCTTTGTCGTTGGTGTTGTTTGAAGAGCTGACGGGTGTTTCGCCTCCGCCAGAAAAAGTGCAGCACGGCCTGCCGGTGGTGGCGAAGCCAGAGGACTGGGGCGGGCGATGATTCTCGACCGGAAAATAGAACTGCTGGTGTGCGACCTGGACAACACGCTGGTGGCGCCGCCGGAGCGCCGACTGATGCCCCGCACTTTGCAGGTGCTGCGGGAACTCACGGCGGGGGGACTGGCTTTTACGGTGGCCACGGGCCGCACCTGGCCATCGTTCCGGCCTTTTTATGAAAACCTGCCAGTGAACGCGCCCCTGGTGCTCATGAACGGGGCCTGTGTGTTTGACCCGTTGCAGCAGCAGGACCTGGCCGCCCAGCCCCTGCACCCGCAAGACGCTCTGGGGGTGGTGGACCGGGCCAAGGCGGCGGGTCTTCACGTGAACTGTTACCACGACCACCGGCTGCTTTACGAACACCTCACGCCCCGTGCGGTTTACACCTGCGAAAAAGAAAAACTCATGGGAGAAGCGGTGGGGGACCTCACGCCTTTTCTGGAACAAGGTCCGGCCAAGCTGCTGCTGGTGGGTGAGCCTGCGGAACTGGCAGTTTTTCGCCGGGACTACCGGCAGATCAGCGACGGCGAAGGGGTGCGAATGGTGTTCAGCGAGCCGGATTATCTGGAGGTGCTGCACACGGGGGCCAGCAAGTTCACCGCTTTGCAGGCGTTGTGTGGCCTGATTGATGTGGACATGGCCGGTGTGCTGGCGTTTGGTGACAACGAGAACGACCTGGAAATGGTGCGGGATTGTGGCGTGGGGGTGGCGGTGGAAACAGGCCATGACACGGTGCGTCAGGCGGCCCGTTTCACTTGTCCGGGACCGCAGGATGAAGGTGTGGCCGCCTGGTTGAGCGAAGCGTTTGAGTTGTGAAGATGGCCATTGTTTTTGGTGGCGCAGGCATCCTGCCTGCCAGAAAGAGAAAAATGTTTTTTGTCTTTTTTTTTCAGGCGGGGGGGGGGGGC
>CAYJOG010000205.1:0-5763 GCA_964371695.1 uncultured bacterium | reverse complement strand
AGTCAGGATTGGGGGCGAAGCTGGCCCCTGCGGAGTGCTCGATGCCTTGATCCACCGGAAGAATGGACACATAACCCGTGCCCGCCAGCCTGCCGTGGCCCAGCAGCGATTGCAGGCTGCGCAGCACCGGCGTGGGGCGGTCGCTGTAGGCGAACACACGCTCGATGAAATCCGGCCCCGGCAGGTGCAGGCGTTCCTGCGCGATGCCGGTGGCTTTGTGATTGAGGAGGGAATCGGCGTCTTTGCCGAGGAGTGCGGAAATGTCGGTAGCCATGGCGCGACACTTTAGGCACGGGCAGGCCGGGTTTCAATATGAGCGGCTCTGGAATGTGCGCTGCGTCAGGGTGGAAGACCGATAAAAGGATTGGGGGTTTTTGATTCAGGCGCCCGCCCCACTCCAGGAACCATACTCATTCTTCAGTGGGGCGGGCGTCCCCGCCCGCCTCTGTTCTTTGCAAAGCATTCACTGTCTGCCCTGTCTTTTTTCTTCAACCACCGCTGGTGTCAGGGTGTGCTCAAAAGCCGCCTGCCGCTTTCGCGGTAGACATTGTTGGGATAATCCTCTTCCAGCCGCCGCACCCATTGCAGCACCCGTTCGTCCTGCGGGGCCACGGTGTGCAACATGCGGGCGGCCTCATAAAGCAGCATGGGGCCGAACACACTTTCCACCGCCACCACCCGGTCGGCCAGTTCCTGGGCCGCTGCGGCGGCCTCTCCCAGTTTTTCCTGACTCAGCGCCTTGAAGAGCATGGCGAAAGGGTCCGCCGGTGAAATGGCCACCAGCTTGTCTCTGGCCTCTTGGGGGCGGCCCCCCATATACAGCCGCAGGCCCTCCAGCAGGGCCGGGTTGTTCAGCACTTCATCACCATATTGCGAGAGCGCCAGCAGGCGGATGGCGTCGTTGGCGTAACGGCCGTTGGCGCTTTCGGCCAGTTTCAGCAGGGGGGCCTGGGCGTCTTTGGTCTGGCCCTTCAAAAACAGCACCATGCCCAGTGTGAACAGCCGGTGGGCTTCGGGCAGGGCCGGGTTGTTGGCCAAAAGCGCTCCCGCCGCGTCGGTGCGCCCCAGGCTGATGAGCAACTCCAGAAAGGCCTGACAGGTTTCGATGGGTTGTTGCAGCAGGGCAGGGAAGGGGGTGGCGTCGCGCCACCACTGGTCCACTTCGGTGGCCAGTTCACTCAGGGGGTGGCCCAACTGGTTGCGCAGCAGCAGGGCCTCCAGCCGGGCTTGCAGGCCCACCGGCGAACCGGCCTGGGAATATCCCGTCAGCGCCAGCAGCTCGGTGTAACGGGCCAGGGCCTCTTGTGGTTTGCCCAGGCGTTTTTTGAGTTGCGCCAGCGAGAGCAGCGCCGCCGGTGGCGCGCCGCCCTGGCTCAGGCGTTCTTCCAGCAGGTTTTCCGCCAGTTCGGGAAACTCGCCGGTGAGATGCTGCTGGGCCAGATTCAGCAACACTTCTTCGCCCGGTGAAAGAGCCTGCATCTGACGGGCGGCCTCCATGGAACGACTCAAATCCTTCACCATGGCGGCGGTGAGCAAACCGGCGCGCCAGTGTTGCCGGGGGGGCAGTTTCAGGCTTTCAAGAACGGGGGCGATTTTTTCTTTCAGGGGGGGCTGGCTCGCCAACAGGGTTTCCAGCCGCCCCATGGCCCCCACCTGCAGGGCAGGGTCGGCCAGGGCGGCGAGGTATTCCGCCAGAGAAGGCTCAAACTGAAGGTTCAGTTCCAGCGCCCGGCCCAGGGGCAGACGGTAAAGCGCCGGGTTTTTGTGGGTTTCCCGGCCCCGTGCATAAACCTTTATCGTGCCTTCCAGGTCGTTGTCTTCCATCCTCACGGCGGCCAGCCGCTCAAAGGCGGTGGGGTCTGCCGGGTTGAAACCCACGGCTTTTTCATAGGCTTCGCCAGCGGCGGCGGCGTCTCCCTTGGCCAGGGCAATGCGCCCCTTCAGCCGCCAGGCCTCCTGCATGGGGGCCTTGGTCAAAAGGTGGTTGAGCAGGCGCTCGGCGTCGGCCACAAAGTTGTTCTGCACATAAAGCCGGGCGGCGGTGAGCATGAATTGCAGGTTCTCTGGCTGTTTGTCTATCAGGGTCTCCACCACGCGCAACTGGTCCAGCGTGCGGTCCATCTGCCCCAGGGTCTGTTGCAGGGTGCCCAGTTCGGGCAGCGTGGCGGTTTTGAGCAGTTCGTCCAGTTCCTCGGTCAGTGCGTCCTCTTGCGCGGCGGCCTGCATGTAACGCTCGGCAAAGGCCGGTTGCTGCAAATTGCCCCCCCGGTGTTTTTTGAGAAAGGCGAACACGCCCCGCTGGTGGGTGCGCCCCGCCGCCTCGGCCCAGGTCACGATGGCGGCGAGGTCGCCGTGGGTTTTCATCTGCTCGCTCGCCAGGGCCAGGGCTTCGTTTTTCAGGCCCGCCGTGAGCAGTGTGTCCAGCGTGAGGTCCAGGGCGCGTTCCCGCAGATAGGGGTCGGTGGTTTTGGGGGTGGTGAGCAGACGCAACTGGGCCAGACCTTCGTGCAGGGCGTCCTGCTCAAAATAAAGCCGGGCGGCCTCCAGACGGGCCTCAGCCCCATAACCCCCTTCAAAAAAACCAGCGGCCTCCAGCAGATAGGACAACGCCTTGCCGGGGTTGCGGGGGCGTGCGCCGGGGCCGTTTTTCAGCAGCAGGCCCGCCTGATAAAGGGCATAGGCGGCGCTGTTGCTGCCCTTGTGGGGGCGGGCCAGGGCGGCCAGCGCGGCGGCGCCGTCTTCCTGACGGTCCAGCATGGTGAATCGGTCCCGCAGGGAATCCACCAGCATCAGGGTCTGGGGATTGGAAAGGTGGATTTTCAGAAAGCTGGTGGCTTCGGCTTCAGAGGCCGTGTCCGCCGGATTCATCAGTCGCGCCCGCAGGCCGTTGATGGCCAGGTTCATCTGCTGGGGGTCCATGGCGGGCGGTGCGGGGGCCACCGGCGCGGCGGCGTGGGTGCTGGCTGCACCCAGCAGCAGGGCCAGCAAAAGACCCGCCACACACCGGCGAAGGACAGGAACCATTTGGGTATTCTAGGCAGCATTGCGGCGG
Organism: uncultured bacterium; assembly: GCA_964371695.1. Lineage (GTDB taxonomy): Bacteria > CAYJOG01 > CAYJOG01 > CAYJOG01 > CAYJOG01 > CAYJOG01. Next base: position 2,711 of record CAYJOG010000205.1, on the reverse strand, counting down.
GTAGGTTTTGTGATGGTTCTTTTATGGCTGGTTGGGCGGGCCAGCGCCGCCACGTTGGTGGTGCATGGCCAGAACCGTTTTGAGGGGCAGGCGGCGCTTTTTTATGGCGATCCGGTGCCCCGGTGGCTGAAGACCTCTACCGGATGTGAGGTGAAGGGCGGCCTGTTCGCCTCGCCGGACGCCCTGCTGGAAACCCTGCGCAGCACGCCGGGGCCGCTGGTGGTGTATCTCTCCACCCACATGACAGGCCAGGGGCCGGACAGCCGCCTGTGGGTGGGGCAGGCCAGCCTCAGCGCCAGCCATTTGTTGCAAGTGCTGGAAGACCGCCAGCAACCCTTTGCCCTCACGCTCGACACCTGTTTCACCGGCTTTGCCCCCCCCGTGTTGCAATACGGCGGCTTGCAGATGGCGGCTGAGGGCGAGGACGTGGAAAACGACCGCACCGGCTCGGCCCCGTTGGGCGAGGTTTTTCTGGTGGACCACGGCGCGCCGCCTTGGGGTGCTGCTTCGGCGTCGGTGCAGACCACGGTGCAGACATCGGGGGACTTGTGTCGCCTGCGCCTGCTGCCGCCGCCGGGAGCGTTCCACGCCGCCGGAAAACCGGCCACCCGCGCCCCGGCCCAGGCTATTTGTGCGGCCAAAGGCCAGCGCCTGTGTGGTTATGCCGACTGGCGCAGCCAGCCCCTTGGGGCGCTGGGTGAAATCTGCGGCGGGTCTGCCGCGCCGGAGTGGCTGGCCGACGACACGGGAGACGGCCGGGCGCTGCTGTGGCTGGGGTGCGGCAACAGGGCGGATGGCAGGCGGTTTGGCGCACGCCTGCCCACCGTGGTTTCGCCGGAAATCGGTTTTCGTTGCTGTCCGGCGGATTAGAGCATTTTCAGACTTAATGTAGACAAACGGAGGGGTGTCCTCAATGCCCTCTCCCTGAGGGAGAGGGCGGGATGAAACCGAACAGAGTGAGGTTTCATCCGGGTGAGGGGGAAAGAAAGCATCCTGACAGGTTTTTGGGCTGGCGGCCCATTCCCCCTCACCCGTCTCAGATTTCACATTTGCTCAATCTTCGACTGCCCTCTCCCTCAGGGAGAGGGCAAGAAAAAGCCGCTTCTTTTGTCCATGTCTACTCGGAAAATTCGCTGGAACCCATCCCGAAAGTGGTTTGAGATAAGTTCTAAACTCCCCCCATGCTGGTTGTTGCCCGGGGTCTGCAAAAGAAATATGGCGATTTTGAAGCCGTGAAGGGCATAGACCTGTCGGTGCCAGAGGGGGCCTGTTTCGGATTTCTTGGGCCAAATGGCGCGGGCAAGTCCACCACGCTGCGCATGGTGACGGGGTTTTTGCCCCCCACCGGCGGCGAACTGAAGGTGCTGGGTCTGGACCCCCAGCGCGACGCCCGCCAGCTCAAGGCCCGCCTGGGGGTGGTGCATCAGGAGGACAACCTGGACGAAGACCTCACCGTGCTGGACAACCTGGTGGTGTTCGCCGGTTATTTCAGCATTCCCAGGCACGAGGCCGTGGCCCGCGCCACCGGCCTGTTGCGCGACATGCAGCTTGAAGACCGCCAGCGGGCACCCATCCGCAGCCTGTCGGGGGGCATGCGGCGGCGGCTGATGATTGCCCGCGCCCTGCTCAATCAACCCAAGCTGCTGGTGCTGGACGAACCCACCACTGGCCTGGACCCCCAGGCGCGGCATCTGATATGGGAGCGCCTGCGGGCGCTGAAACAGTCTGGCGTGAGCCTGCTGCTGTGTACCCATTACATGGAAGAAGCCGAGCGCCTGTGTGATGACCTGGTGCTGTTGAGCGAAGGCCGCGTGGTGGCCCGTGGTGCGCCCGCCGAGCTGGTGCGCCAACACGCCGGTGCGCGGGCGGTGGAACTGCCGCTGGAGTTGCAGTCCGAGGCCATGGCGCTTTTGGCGGCTCACGGCGAAAACGGCCGCCACCATCAGCAAGCCCACGGCCGGGTCTATCTCTATTTCGACGCGCCTGATCACCCCGGCCTCGCGGCCCTGCGCCAGCAATACGAACAACAGGGCGTGTTTCGCCAGCCCAACCTGGAGGATGTCTTTCTGCTTCTCACGGGGCGCGAGTTGGTGGAGTAGGCAGGAAAATGGCGTCATTCCCGCGAAGGCGGGAATCCAGTCAGGCATAAAGAAAAAAGTTGGTTTTTGTTATTTGTTTTACGCCCTCATCCGGCGCTACACGCCACCTTCTCCCATCCTTCGGACGGGAGAAGGAAGAGTGGTTTTTTGCTTTTTGTAAACCCCTCACCCCAACCCTCTCCCCAGTCGGGGAGAGGGGAATAGACCGTTTTCGTTATGCGACGACCTGACCTGCGATACACTGACCGGCCATGTCCAGCACTGAGCCGGTGGTGCATCACCACTGGGAGATCAACGCCGCGTTGCCGGGGCCAGAAGAAGCCCCTGCCGCCCTGTGGGGTGTGCTGGCCCGGCGGGGGATAACCACCGACGCCCAGTGGCGGCGTTTTCTCGACCCCTGCCCAACCCTGTGGGGCGACCCCATGGGCCTCAAGGACATGGACCGCGCTGTAGAGGCCGTGCTGGGGGCCATGCGGGACCACCGGCGCATCTGTATTTATGGCGATTACGACGCCGACGGCCTCACCGGCACCGTGGCGTTGTGGCGGTTACTCAAGCCCCGATACGACCCCGTGGGGGCCTATCTGCCCTGGCGGCGCGAGGGCTATGGCC
>CAYJOG010000204.1:0-5775 GCA_964371695.1 uncultured bacterium | reverse complement strand
CCCCCCCTGCCCGCCAGAGACCCCCCACTGCGGTGCCCTGTTACAGGCTACCCTGCGGAGCGGCCAGACCGTGGCCGCGTTGCAGGAAAACTGGCGTCTTTCCACCGCCACGCCGCTGCTGCTCACCCCCCCCTTGCCGGGGGGTCTGGACCCCGCCGCCGGGCTCTTTGCCGTGGCGTGGTTTTGTGGCCTCTGGTCCACGGGTCTGGGGTGCCCCCTCAGCCCCGATCTGGCCCCGCCGACAGCCCTCACCAGCGCCTCAGTCCAGGTGGGCCAAGTCCCCTTCAGCCCCAGCGTGAACACGCTCTCCCAAGAGGTTTTTTTGAGCGCCGCGCCCCTGGCTGCCGAAGACGCCGCCCTGCCCCCCTGGCCCCCGCCGCCCACGGGGGCGGTGTCGCTTTCCGCCCCCACTGGCGAGGGGGTTTCCCTGTTCTGGAACATGCCCCAGAACATGGGCCAGGGCGCGGCGGAAAACAGCGACGTGGTGCTGGTGTTTTCGCCCGATGAAACCCAGCGCATTGCCTGGGTGGAGGGCCTGACCAGACACCCCTGGCGGGTGGCGTGGACCGACCTTTCCCTGACCGATTTCTCGCCCCTCACACACCACGGGGAGCTGGGGGTTTGCTGCCTTTTGACGGTGCGCGACAGCCTTGCCGCCACCACCCGCAAACTGGCCTGGCTGCTGGGCCTGATGCGCGCCCGCTGGCCCACGGCGCGAGTGTGGGTGATGGCCGGGGGACTGGGGGCCACGGCGGCTCTGGGGGCCAGGCAGGGGGGCGCGCCCATGGCCGGGATGGTGGCCTGGTCCGGGGCGGGGGCCTTTGAAAAACTGGTGCGGAAAAACCTGCATCTGCTGGGCGATTTTGGCGCGCTCACGACCCAGGACAGGCAGCAGCTCAAACGCCTGCTGGGGCCTCTGGACCCGGCTGGTTTTCCGGCCCGCTCCCGCACCTCGCCGGTGCTGGTGGCGGGGGGTCAGCGCGACCGCACCGTGCCGCCGGACATCACCCTGCTGATGGCCCGCAGCCTGGGGGTGAAACCCCTGTGGCTGCCCCTGGGCCATTTTGGCCCCCCCGCCGCTTTTGAGCCTGTTTTCCGGGCGCTGGCGGTGGCCATGAAAAAAGCCGGGCCGTGAAAAACCCGCGTCTTCGCCACCGCTTTTTTGCCCTGGCCACGGTGCTGGGCGGCGCGGCGATTCTGTTTGTCTGCACCCGACCGGTGGCCGATCTGCGGCAGGCATATTATCCCGCCCTGGGGGAGTGGTTTGACGCGGGCAATCACCTGATTGTTTTCATGGTGTGGAACCTGTTTTTTCGCCTGGCCTGGGGGGGGTTGTCGGCCACGCCCCGGCTGTTGCTGAGCGCCGGTTTTTCGGCCCTGTGTGAAGTGGTGCAACTGTGGGTGCCCACGCGGGGTTTTCAGGTGCTGGACCTGACGGTGAACCTGCTGCCGGTGCTGCTGTGGGAGAGGGTTCCAAGGCTGCGGGGCTGGTGGCGGAGCAAGGGGTGGGGGTAGGTCGGGGCTGGAAAGCAAGAAACAGGAAGTTGCGGCTGGAAAAAGAAAGAGCCACATCGTTCCCTCTCCCCTTTACGGGGAGAGGGTGGCGCGGAGCGCCGGGTGAGGGGTTAAACAAAAAACCGGGGCGCTGCCGCGCCCCCGCCATCCCCCTTCCCCAAGGGGAAGGGGGCAGCCGCTAAGCGGCCAGGGGATGGGGGGTTGAGGCAAATCCAATACCTTCTGTCCTGCGCCCAGTCTGCCAGGGTGTTTGCCGAAATCAGCGTGGCGGGCCATCCAACCTCCCCCCAAACCCCCCAAAGGAGGGTTCAAGGTGGGGCCTGCGGCCCTTTTTTTGGTTCAGTACAGAATTGGGTTTTTTGCTATTTGTTAACCCTCGGCGCTGCCGCGCCGCTGGGCGCGCCCGGCAGCATCAACATGCTGCCGCATCCCCAAAAGACCTCCCGCGCCCATTACCCGGCCTGCGGCCACCCTCTCCCCGTAAAGGGGAGAGGGTAATAAAGTGACCCCGGCGCTGACGCGAGCCGATTTTTTGCTTGGGCCGGGCGGGAAAACGGCTGGGTTAAAGCCGCCGATTGTGAGAAGATGACACGGTGGAGCAGGATTGCGCACCCCATGAAGAGATAGACGGCATCGCGGTTCTTTTCATGGACATGCAAGGCTCCACCACCGCGTGGACGCTGGAAGCCGACCTGACCTGCGAGGCGGTGCTTCATCTCAAGGAGCTGGCGACGGAAATGGCGAAAATCTATTCCGGGGTGGTGGAAAACTTCACAGGGGATGGTTACATGGTGAGTTTCAGCGGGGGAGCAAAAGCCGCGCCCAACGCCGTGGCTTTTGCCGCCGTCGTGCAGGAGAAATGGCGGCCATGGCGAGAAAACCATCTAAAAAACACGGATATACATGACACCCTCTGGCTGCGCATGGGCCTTCACTATGGCTGGCAAGGCGGCTGTCATCAGATGAACTGGTTGGCCCCACGCTGAATGAAGCCCAGCGCCTGGAAAGCGCATGTCGCCCCCAAAATGAATTGTGCCTGCTTTCTTCTGCTGTCCTGAGCAGTTTTAGAACACAGAAAGGCCTTAAGTTTGGAAAGCAAAGAACCTATTGGCCAAAAGGGAAAAAATATGCCGGAAAAGATGGTTTGGAGAAGGCAAGGGAATTAGCCACACCACTACTGGCCTTCGCGCTTTCAACGCGACCCGCCGAAGTGGCGTCAATGGCTGTGGGGCAGGAAGAAAATCAGAAGCTTCTGGGAGCAGCAAAAATTTATGAGGAAGGCAACGCGCTGTTTGATTTGGCGCAGGCCACGGAAGACGTGGCAGAAAAAAAGCGTCTGTTTGTTGAGGCCGGTGAAAAATATGAACGGGCGGTGACGCTCAAACCGGATGACAGCGACGCTTGGTACAACTGGGGTAATGCGCTGGTTGATCTGGCGCAGGCCACGGAAGACGTGGCAGAAAAAAAGCGCCTGTTTGTTGAGGCGTGTAAAAAATATGAACAGGCGGTGACGCTCCAACCGGATGCCAGCGACGCTTGGTGCAACTGGGGTGTGGCGCTGGATGATCTGGCACGGGCCACAGAAAACCCGACAGATAAAAAACGCCTGCTTAATGAAGCCTTTGAAAAATATCAACAGGCGGTGAAAATCCAGCCAGACTTCCACACGGCTTGGTACAACTGGGGAAATACACTGGCTGGTCTGGCGCAGGCCACGGAAGACCCGACAGATAAAAAACGCCTGTTTCTTGAGGCCTGTAAAAAATATGAAGAGGCGGTGACGCTCAAGCCGGATTACGATCTAGCTTGGGATAACTGGGGTATTGCGTTGTGTGAATTGGCGCAGGCCACGGAAGACCTGACAGATAAAAAACGCCTGCTTAATGAAGCCTTTGAAAAATATCAACAGGCGGTGACGCTCAAACCGAATGCCCGCGCCGCTTGGCGCAACTGGAGTCTTGCGCTATCCGCTCTGGCCGGAATCACCGAGGACGAAAACGAGCGCCAGCGACTCTTGAATGAAGCCTTGGAGAAGTTTGAAAAGGCCATAAGTCTTAACCCTGATTGATAACGTCTGTTGTGGGGTTTTTGGTGGGGCGTCCCGCCTGCCTTTTATATGAACGCAGGCAGGACCACAGGTGGGGACACCTGTGGCTACTCGCGCTACCAAAAGATGCCCGTGTCACCAAGGGCCACAAGCGGAATATCCGTGGTCACCAACGCTTATCAATAAGCGAACATCGTTCCCTCTCCCCTTTACGGGGAGAGGGTGGCCGTAGGCCGGGTGAGGGGTTAAACAAGAAGCAAAACCCCAAAAATCTGTTTGGATTTTTTGTCCATTTTGGACCCCTCACCCCAAACCTCTCCCCAGCCTGGGAGAGGGGGTAGGGGGCTACTTGCTTTTTCCAAACGCCGACTTCCAGCCCCCCACATCCAGTTCCTACCCCCACCCTGTAGCCTGACCCCAGCGCATGGCGGCAACACCACGTCTGAAAAAAAATCTGGCCCGGATGTTCTATATCTTCGGGGCCTTCTGCCTGGGCCTGAGCCTGTGGTTGTTGTGGCCGTTGCCGTCCCGGTTTTCGCCCGGCTGGCGTCAGCCGGTGGTGCGGGTGACCGACCGCTGGGGCGTGACGTTGCGCGAGGTTCCCCCCAAAGGTGAGCCGCGCCTGGAGCCGGTGAGTCTGAAGCAGGCAGACCCCACCCTCATCCACTGGCTGATTGAGAGCGAGGACCGGGGTTTTTATCATCACCGGGGGGTGTCGTTGCGCGCCCTGGGCCGGGCGGCGTGGGTGAACCTGAAGCGCCGCGCCATTGTGCAGGGCGGCAGCACCATTTCCATGCAGGCGGCCCGGCTGTGTCTGCAAAAAAGCCCCTGGCGCTGGTGGCAAAAACTGCGAGAAATCGCCTGGGCGCTGCGGCTGGAACGCCACCTGAGCAAGCCGGAAATATTGACGCTTTACCTCAACCGCCTGCCCTTTGCGCCCCACGCCATGGGGGTGGAAATGGCCAGCCGGGCTTATTTTGGCCACGGGGTGCAGCGGCTCTCGCGGCCCCAGATTAGCCTGCTGGTGTCGCTGGTGAGCGCGCCGGGCAAGGACCCCCTGCGCTGGCCAAAACTGGCCGAGGCCCGCCGCCGCCGCTGGGTGCGGGGCATGGCCAGCCAGGGCCGCCTGGGCCTCTCCAAATCCGAAACCCGCCGTCTGATGAATACACCGCCGGCGTATTCCCCCGCGCCGCCTGCGGACATCGCCCCCATGTTTGTGGCCCAGGCGCTGAGAGAGGCCCCCCTGGGCGCCCGCGTGATCGAAACCACGCTGGACGCCAATCTGCAAACCCTGCTGGCGGCCCAGGCCAGTGTGGTGGTGGACAGCCTGGCCGCCCGCCGCCGCGCCCGCGCCGCCCTGATGGTGGTGCGCACCCGCACCGGCGAGGTGCTGGCCTATGTGGGCGAGGCGGCCCACGCGCCCCGGCGCGAAACTCTGGACCTGCCCGCCAGCCGCCGCCAGCCCGGCAGCACGCTCAAGCCTTTCACCTATGCCCTGGCTTTTGAGCGGGGCTTCACGCCCGCCTCGCTGCTCGCCGACATTCCCACCCGTTATCCCCAGCCGTTGCAAGCGGGGGGCGGCTGGTTTGAGCCGCACAATTACGACGGCCTTTTTCACGGCCCGGTGCTGGCGCGGGCGGCCCTGGGGGCCAGTCTGAACGTGGCCGCCGTGGACCTCACCCGTCAGCTTGGCCCCGCTCGTCTGCACGGTTTTTATAACCAGTTGGGGCTGGGTCTGAAGAAGACGCCCGATCATTACGGCGTGGGCATCACCCTGGGCAACGCCGAGGTAACACTGGCGGATCTCACCACCGCCTATGCCACACTGGGGCGGCAGGGCGAACACAAACCCCTCAAGCGGGTGCGGCGCTGGCGGCGGGCCGCCGGCCCCTGGCTGTGGCTGCGGCCCCCGCTCACCCGGCGGGTCATTGGCCCCACCGCCGCATTCTGGGGGGCGGATATTCTCAAAGACGACCTGGCCCGCGAGCCAGCTTTTGGCCGCCGCAGCGTGCTCACCTTTCCATTTAACGTGGCGGCCAAAACGGGCACCAGCAGCGATTACCGCGACAACTGGGCCATGGGGTTCACGCCCGATTACACCGTGGGGGTGTGGGTGGGGCGCGTGAGCGGCCAGAGCCTGGGGGGCGTGAGCGGCATCAGCGGGGCGGGGCCGTTGTTTCAGCGGGCCATGCGTCTGGTGCAGGGCCGCACAC